>JBAXFM010000127.1:0-13801 GCA_037139855.1 Bacteroidota bacterium | reverse complement strand
AGAATACTATTATTGCAAAATATGAATTACTGGATGAGGAATTGAGTCCTAAGAGAATGAACTGTGAGGAGAAAACTCTTGATTTTTTGAGAATGGGGAAATTTGACTGTTCATTCAAACTTGAAAACCGTGAATTTGATATTGAAAAGAAATTTGTCTTGGATGAATTGGGAAATGTTAATGAATATTGGAACTATCTTTCAGAAGGTCCTTTAATCTACACTCTAACGGAATTGAAAGCAGACAAGAATTTGTTTGAATCACTATCAATTGAAAAAATTAATGTTTCGATTTCGAAAAATGGCCTTCAGATCAATGATTCTGGCGAAACATTAAATATTGAAAGAATTTACAAGGCAGAAAAATTAATATTTGTGGTAAGAAATAAAGAAACATTGAAAAACAACAAAAGAATAATCTATCAGTATAAATAAAAACGGCTTATAATCGAGTGTGGATTGGTACCCCCTTTTCATTAGCCTTTTCAGGGTGATCGTGGTGACCAGGATTGGACTTTGGGTTGTTGCCCACCCTCCCATCCGCGTCCGGCTCCATATCTTCACACCATGGTCCCTACCGAAGGATGGCATGATCAAGAGCGAAGGTGGCATCCTTCACTCTCATCGTGTAGCTTTCATGCAACCAAAACACGGCGCACATTGGCCTCTAAATATTACACTTTCTCGCAGATGAAATCCTAAAGTGTTACCCACAATTTAATCCAATGTTTCCAAATAATGTAAATATATATATTTATATTTCCGTATTTTGTAAACTATTTCATATCTTTGTTGCATGAAGATTGTCGATACGTCAACAGGAAAAGAGTATCCGGTAGAAATATTACCTGTTGAAAGTGAGGATTTTAAATCTTTAAGGAAAGCCAGGTATTTTTTTGATTGGAGAATTGAGCGAAATCAGGAAGTCTACAAATTGCAGATGACAGGTTCAAGTGATATTCTGGGACTTGTTTCATTTGAGAGAATTCCCAGCGAATGGAGAATACATATTAGACTTCTTACTGTTTCAAAAGAAAATAAAGGAAATGGAAAGAAGTATGACAAAATAGCAGGGAATTTAATTACACATGTAGCGAAAATTGCTGTACTTGAATTTGGAGAACTTGCCTGTGTTTCACTTAAACCTAAAAGTCAAATTGCCCAACATTATATTGACAAATATAACATGAATATTACAGGTATGACTTTAAGTACAGAAGTACCAGAAATATTGGACTTAATTAATTTATACGACCATGACCAATAATAAGAAAATAATTATGATTGAGGATGCTGAGTTTGGTGTAGATTCAAGATGTAAATCAGATCAAGAACGTGAATCGGATGCCACAGCTTTAATGGAAGCACGGTTAATGAGAATGAAACATGTATCTAAGGAGGATATTATTCGAGCTAAACTTTTACAACTGAAATTGAAAATGGAGGAATATCTTAAAAATCCTGTGTATGATAAACGCAATTATTTTTCAGAATTTTTAGAATCATACGTAGATACAATTTACGCAAAGCGAAGTGTTTTTGCGAAGGATATTGATATTGCACCTGTAAGTTTAAGTCAAGTAATAAACAATCATAGAGAACCTAAAGAAGATTTCATGATGAAGTTAATGATACATTCAGAAATGGTATATAAGAATGTATGTGAATTTCATAAGAAAACCTGGTACCAGGTTTATTTTCAAGAAAAAATTTGCGATACAATGTCTAGTCAGGAAAAATGGAGACCTGAAATTGAAAAGCATGTTAGATTAAGTGAATCAATATAAGAACAAAACTGTTGGTAATCGAGCAGGCTGCCCCGCTGTTCACAAGTGGCAGTTGTTCCGTACAGAAAACAGAAAAAACTATGGTTGATGATAATATAAATGAAACAGACACCGAATGCGCTGAAATATTAAAGTATATTTTCAATGATGCTTTGAGTTTGTATAAAAAATTAGCACCGAATGGTTGGATAAATTCGGATTATATACATTTTTTACATCCAACCCCTCAACAACAGTTTGATGAAAATAAATTAATGACTGACAATTTCACTAGGTTTTTAGAAAAGGAGAAAAAGAAAGAAGAAGATCAATTCGAAATAAGTTCATATAAACAGGATGAATTAATTGGTATAAATGAGTTTGAAGAATTTTTATATGTTTTTGGACTTGCGGTTTATGATATATTTTCGAATAATCATGATGTTATCGGATTTGATAACAAAACATATGATCTTGGTTCATTAAGAGGAAGTGGACATTTTATGGCAGATTTCTTGAATGGAAACTATAATTACCCATCTAAAAATTATGGATACATGGATTTTTATATGGGTACTATTTGGATCAGGTCAAGGGGCGACCTAACGCCATTCTATGAGTTTGTTTTTCTAAAATTAAAAGAATTTCATTGTGATTGGCATTACTTTTTTCCAAGACTTTTTCTAATAAATCCGAAGAAGGTTTTTAACTCATCAGAAAGTCAGGATGATTCAAATTATCAACCAGAGTTAGCTGTAATAAATGAATTTGGTTTATCGGAAGAAGATCAACATGCAAAGAAACTTCAAGAGGACTTTGATAAAACATATGAGGAAGAATATGAAGAAGCAAAATATAAGCCACCAAATAAAATTGTAAAGGCCTATAAAAATGTATATGGAGTATTACCAAACGGTCACCCACAAAAGGAGTTTGAATAATCTATCTGTGCCTGATCGAGTCGAGGTCCCGCCGGTTTACCTTTGCTGCGGTTGCAAGAGGCGTTGGCAATAATTGTTAAAGAATTCAAGAAAAGTGACAAAAAAATATTTTGAATGCTAAACTAACGAAGTTGAATTTGAGCACACCTGATAAAATAATAAATTGGTTTATCCGCATTGTCATTGCCTTATGGATCGTGATTTTTCATAAAATATTGTACGGTTTGCTATATCAATTGATAAATCCCGGAAATACAAAAATTTCAAGTCGGGATTTTAATGATTTTTTTTCTATCTCAATTTTATTTGCTATTGTAGTCACCATTTTATTTCTTATCAAAATAATATTTAAAAGAGAAAGAAGGTAGCATTTTGAATTATTGAAAAACGTATATTCGTTATATAGTTGATTAAATATTTATAAGTTATTTATAACAACTATTGTCAACGAGCTTGCCAATAATACAAGAAATTTTGCAAGTGGTGTATCTTTGGTGTGTATTTGCATCTAAACAAAGTTGGATAGACGAATTGCCAACCTGACGGGAAAACGAGAAGTGGGTTTTTACTTATGGGATTTGGAATGTATAGAAATGGTTGTTGATGACTTGAAAGCCGACGAAGACACAGATAAAATACTTGTTTATGGCTTGTATAACAAGATCATAAGCGCCATCGATTTAATTGGTGAGAACAGAAATATAGTGTAATAAGCAACCCCCGATAAGTTTTATGAATAATTCCGAATTGGAGAAAAAAATCAACAGCATTGTTTATGAGGTGGTTAACCAAAAAGGCTACATAAGCTCAATAGATGTTTTAATACGGTTAGGATATTTATCACAAACAGACTACGAAAATTGGCGTAGGGGAAGAATTGAATACCTTGAAAAAGTATGTCAGGTAAACCTGGGAAAATTGACAACAATCAACCGAATCATCAGACAAATATCCGGAAAAATGAAACTGGAACCTTCCTTGACTGTGTATAATAAATATGGGAAGGGTCCAAAAATAAGGTTACGGTTTTCAAAATCAGGAGAGGTTAACATTGAAAAAGGATATTCAACCCATTATGTGAACAAATATCGTATAAATCAACTAAACGAGTTGAAAATGAAACCGGTTCCGGATGAAATTTAAAACCAGCAAAAAGTAATCATGTAAGCTTCGTTCCGGTTTTTTCCGGTCGCACCAAATACCCCTGCGTTTACGGTCTCAACTCATGGAAAATTACACGCTCCTGCACATACGAGCCAACAACACAAGAAAAGTGGTGTATATTTGGTGTATATTTGCATCAAAACTAAATGCTATGGCACGACAAAGTATATCGTTCACAAAACCAAATGAAGAATGGTTAAAAGCACAAGTGAATAATGAAGAATACACCAGTAAAAGTGAACTAATTAATGATTTGATCAGACAGGCCAGAAAGCAGCAGGTTCAAGTTGATTTTATCAGAGCTAAATTAGATAAATCTGAAAATAGCGGATTTACTGATGATACTAAAGAACTAATTCTAAAACAATCAAAGTCATTACTTAATGGTAAGATATAGAATTAGTAATGAAGCTAAGGAAGATTTGATACGGATTCATCATTACGGCATCGAAAAGTTTGGAGTGACTCAAGCTGATAAATATTTTGATTCATTTTTTGAGTATTTTGACATTATAGCCCAACGACCCTTTTCATTTGAATCAGTCGATTATATAAAAACAGGATATAGACGTTGTGTTTGCGGGTCTGATAGTATATTTTACAGACTAAACAATGGAGTAGTTGAGATAATGGCAATTGTTGGAAGACAAGATTTGAATAATATCCTACAGTTTTTATAAACAGATTAACCGATTTCAACAATATAAAACCATGATTGTAAAAGATTTAGATTTGATAAGAAAGCAATCCAAAAAGAAAGAAGATCAGAATTGGAGGTTTCGTTCTTATTTAAAAATGCAGGATGATGAAAAAATAGATTCACTTGTAAAGCCAATTTATGAGTTTGTAAGAAAAAACATAGATTGTAAAGAGCGCCACTCCCTCCAAGGTTCGAATATGTCGCGCTAACTTTGGTCATTGAAAAACAAAACATGAAAAGAGCACTCCTTTTACAGGTCCTGGTTTCTATGATTTCATGCCAGTCAGAACGCTGGACCGATGATTTGAATTCGAACCGATGGATCGATCTTACCCACGATTTTGACTCCAACACAGTTTACTGGCCCACAGATGAACCCTACCGGCACGATACCGTTTTTTACGGAATGACCGAGAAGGGATATTTCTACTCCTCATTCAAATATGCCGCCGAAGAACACGGAGGAACTCATTTTGATGCACCGGTTCATTTTGGAAAAGGTCAGAAGTTCATTCATGAGGTTTCTGTTGAACAGATGCATGGACCCGGCGTTATTCTGGATGTGACCAAACAATCGGCAAACAACCGCGATTACCTTGTTTCGGTGGGCGACCTTGAAAACTGGGAAACACAGCACGGAAAAATTCCGGATGGTGCGATCATTTTATTAAATACCGGCTTTGGGAAATACTGGGATGATCATTTAAAATACACCGGAACGCTGAAAACCGGGAAAGAGGGAGTCGCGGAGTTGCATTTCCCGGGACTGGATCCTGCTGCGGCCAAATGGCTGGTCGAAAATCGTAAGATCAAGGCCATTGGCCTCGATACGCCCAGCATTGATTATGGTCAGTCCAAAGATTTTCTCACCCACCGGATTCTATGTGCCGCCGGTATGACTATGTATGAAAATGTGGCCAATCTCGATCAGGTCCCGGCAAAAGGATCGTACATTGTGGCGCTGCCGATGAAAATCAAAGGCGGAAGCGGAGCGCCGTTAAGGATTGTGGCGATTGTCGAAAAATAAATCAATGGTCTTTAAATGGAACAATCACTTCTCATCTATTTCTTCTCCGGAACCGGCAACGCCCGCAACGTTACACGTTGGTTTGCCGGTGTTGCCGAGGAATTGAAAATCCCAAACGAAACAATCGATATCGCCAGGATTGACCGGAAAAACATTCCACCACCTGCACCCGGATCGCTTGTAGGATTTATCTCCCCTACCCATGGTTTCAACTATCCACCGGCCATGATGTATTTCATTTTCCGGTTTCCGCGGTCGAAGGGAAACCGGGTTTTTCTCATGAATACCCGGGCAGGAATGAAGCTTTCAACATGGTTCCTTCCGGGGTTGAGCGGCCTAGCGCTCTGGCTTTCTGCCCTGGTGCTTTTACTGAAAGGTTACCGCATCGTGGGGCTCCGCTCCATCGACCTTCCGTCGAACTGGATCTCTTTTCATCCCGGGCTGAAGGAAAAGGTGGTTGAATCGATTTATGAACATTGCAAAGGCGTTACGGTAAAATTTGCTGTCAAAATTCTCAGTGGCAAAAAAGTTTATACCGCTTTCCACGACATCATCCAGGATTTGCTGATCTCTCCCATCAGCATCGGATATTTCTTTGTGGGCCGGTTCATCCTGGCCAAATCTTTTTATGCGACAAATGCTTGCGACAAATGCGATCTTTGCATCAACAACTGCCCGGTAAAAGCCATTCTCACCGTCGATTACCGTCCGTTCTGGTCCTATCGCTGTGAAAGCTGCATGCGGTGCATGAACGACTGCCCGAAACGGGCCATCGAAACAGCCCATGGATACATCATCGGCATCATGTGCCTGCTAAACATGGGCATCATGATCTGGTTCTGGCGATGGGTGGGCCGGTTCATCACCATTCCTGCAAGCAACGGGTGGGCACAGCTGGCTGTTACACTCACCGGCTGGGTACTTACCTTTGCCGTAATGGTGGTTTCCTATCGCATTTACCATTATTTGCTGAGAATCCCCGTAATCCGGCAACTTTTTTACTATACCTCCGTTACACGATATAAGTTCTGGAGACGATACAAACCATCCCGTAAAATGATATCCCAACTTCCATGAAAAACCCTCTCGTTGATCATTACATCGAAGCATCCCCCGACTTCGCCAAGCCGGTGATGAACCACCTGCGCGCACTTGTTCACCATGCTTGTCCGGGTGTCGAAGAAAAAATTAAATGGGGATTTCCGCACTTTGATTATAAGGGCGTTTATGTCAGCATAGCCGCCTTCAAAGAGCATTGCGCCTTAAATTTCTGGAAAGTAAAACTGATGTCAGACCCGCATCAATTATTCGGGGAAAAGGGGGAGCGGGCCATGGGCAATTTTGGCCGTATCCGGTCACTCGATGATCTGCCGTCCGATGAAATCCTGCTGGAATACCTGCATGAGGCCAGACGGCTGAATGATCAGGGCCTGAAAGTCACCCCTAAAAAGCCCGCGGAGAAGGAAAAAACCGAACTGGCTGTGCCTGCAGATCTGCAAGAGGCATTCGCGCTGAACCTGGCAGCGCAGGTATTCTTTGACAAATTCTCCTGGTCCCAGCGCAAAGAGTATATCGTTTGGATCAATGAAGCCAAAACCGAGGCTACCAGGGAAAAGCGCATTGCTACCACGGTGGAATGGGTGGCAGAAGGGAAGACGAGGAACTGGAAGTATAAATAATAAGAATGTCGAATATCGAATGTCGAATATTGAATTACGAATATTGAAAGTACAATGATTATACTGGAAAAGACGATTATTTCTGATGAAGTAAAAGAAGTTTTCTTCTGCTGCGACATGGAAAAGTGCAAAGGAGCCTGCTGCATAGAGGGTGATGCCGGTGCACCCCTGGATGAGGAGGAAATTTCTTTTCTTGAGGATTATATTGATGAAATCAAGCCCTTTATGGTTCCCGAAGGAATTGCCGAGGTAGAATCACTTGGGGTATTCGATTATGATGCAGAGGGTAAGTTTGTTACTCCGCTGATTCACGGGAAAGAATGTGCTTTTGTTTATTTTGAGAATGGTATAGCCCGGTGCGCGATTGAAAAGGCCTTTGCAGAGAAAAAGATTCCGTTTGCCAAACCCATTTCATGCCACCTCTACCCTATCAGGATCAAAACCACGCCGGTAAATGATTTGCTCAACTACCACAAATGGCCTATCTGTCAAAAAGCGCTCATAAAAGGTCACAATGAAAAAATACCCCTTTACCAGTTTCTGGAAGGGGCATTGATTCGTAAGTACGGGCGAACCTGGTACAACAAGCTTGTTAAGTTACTGCATTAGCGCCACCACTGATGGCTAGGGCCGCCCGTTTGGCTGTGGCCATGGCAGCAAATTCCTTGTCCATCATGAACTGGCCGCCTTTATCGCTGCCGGCCAGTTTGATCTGGTCGAGGATGCTGCGAACGGTACTCTCCTCTTCAATCTGTTCGGTGATGTACCATTGCAGGTAGTTTGCCGAAGTAAAATCCTTTTCTTTGGTGCAGGTAGCATACAGGTCATTGATCGAGGCCGAGATGTACTCTTCGTGTTTCAGTACCTCCTGAAAAACATCGGGCAATGATTTGAACTTGGCTTCAGGAGCATCCAGCGCCGGAATGATGGCGGTTCCGCCCCGGTCGTTGATATAATGAACCAGTTTGAGCATGTGAATCCGCTCTTCTTCGGTTTGCACATAGAGCCAGTTTGCAGCTCCCGGGAAACCATTCCTTTCGGCCCATGAGGCCATCGACAAGTAAATACGGGAGGAGTGCTCTTCGCGTTTGATCTGTTCGTTAATCGCTTTTTCTACGTTTTTGCTGATCATGGTGAAGTGGGTTGGTTGAATGCAAAGGTAGTTTTTTCTGTAATGCAGGCAATGAAAACAATGCAGGCAATACATACAATGCAGAGAATTAATGAATGATGAAAATGGGTTGATATAATGAGCTGGAAGCGGAAAAAGATGAATAAATGATATGTTTTGCTTTTTGGAAAAAGCATTTTTTTATTAATTTTGCTTTTTCAATACAGCATCATGCAACGACTTAGAGAAAAATTCTATCAAAAAATCAGCAACACCGATGTACTGATTGTAAGGGAGTTCATTGATAAAATTGATTGGTCCAATCGCATGATTGGTATAACAGGTGGCCGGGGATGCGGAAAAACAACCTTGATTTTACAATATATCAGGAAACATTTTACCCTGGATGAATCAGTTTTATATATCAGCCTGGATGATATTTACTTTGCTTCCAACAACCTGGTTGATTTGGTAGCAGATTTCATCCGTAACGGTGGAAAGTACCTTTTTCTGGACGAGGTTCACCGATACAAAAATTGGGCGATTGAAATTAAAAACATTTATGATGATTATTCCAGCCTGAAGATTGTCTTCACAGGATCCTCCATGCTTGATTTGCATCATGCCAAAGCCGATCTGAGCCGAAGAGCCGTAATGTATGAACTGAATGGACTATCGCTGAGGGAGTTTATTCTCTTTGATCAGGGGTTAAAATTATCAACTTATTCTTTGGAGGACATCCTCAAAAACCATGTGCCGATATGCATTGAAATCAACAAAGTAGTTAAACCGATCAAGTTATTCAATGATTATCTCCGGATAGGATATTTCCCTTACTTTCTGGAAAACCGCTCAACTTATTTGCAGAAGCTTGCCAGTACGATCGATGTCGTGCTGGAATCAGACATCCCGGGTATCATGGATATTCCGATGGCAAGTGTTGATAAAATCAGGTTACTGCTTTCCATTATCTCAGAAGGAGTTCCGTTTCAACCCAACATTCAGAAGTTGAGTGAAAGAACCGGAATATCGAGAAATACCATCATCCATTATTTACATTTGCTGACAGATGCCCGGATCATCATGCAGCTTCATGCTGGAACAAAAGGGATCAGCCGGATGCAGAAACCCGAAAAAATATACCTGTATCATCCGAATCACATGTATGCACTTACAACGGCAAATACTGAAAAAGGCAACATGCGCGAAACATTTTTCCTCAATCAGGTATCCATGAAACATGCGGTAACGTTCCCTCCATCCGGGGATTTTCTAGCGGACGATAAATGGCTGTTTGAAATTGGTGGAAGAACAAAAGGTAAAAGTCAGTTACTTAACCATCCTAACGGTTATATTGCAGCCGATGACCTAGAGTATGGCTCGGTAAATAAAATTCCATTATGGCTGTTCGGATTTCTAACCTAGACTACCCCTTTAATGCTTCCGCCCCGGAAACAATTTCGAGGATGGCGTTGGTGATGGCGTTCTGGCGGGCCTTGTTGTAGGAAATGTTGAGGTTGCGCAGCAGGTCCTTGGCGTTTTCGGTTGCCTTGTTCATCGCGGTCATGCGGGCGCCCTGTTCGGAAGCAAAGGAATCAAGCACGGCTTTGAAAAGCTGAATTCGCAAAGTTTTAGGTATCAGTTCGCGCACGATGGTCTCCTGATCGGGTTCAAAAATATAGTCTGACTCAACTTTGGTTGCCGGTGCCTGGCTAACTGTCTTTGGAGGGGCAATTGGCAAGTATTGTTCAACGATGAGTTGCTGGACTGCTGCATTTTTGAACTGATTATAAATCAAGTCAATCCGGTCAAATTCTTTCGCTGCAAAATTTTTCATCAACTTTTCAGCTAGTACTGAGGCATTGGCGAAAGTAAGCTGGTCGAAAAGTTCATCATGCGACGAGATGACATTGTATTTCCTCTTCCTGAAATATTCGGAAGCTTTACGACCAATGGTAATGATGCTCACATTGTTCTGCTGAAATTGCTGACTGTAAACGGTCGTGGTCAGGTGTACGGCCATCTTCATGATGTTGGAGTTGAAAGCGCCGCAAAGTCCGCGGTTGGAGGCAACCACCACCAGCAGGATCTTTTCCGGTTTCCGTTCCTGTGAGAATACGTTTTCGTCGGAACTGTCGATCGTGGCGCTCAGGTTTTGGAGGATTTCCCGCAATTTGGCGGCATAGGGCCTCAACTTGATGATGGCCGTTTGTGCCTTACGCAACTTGGAGGCCGCCACCATTTTCATGGCATTGGTAATCTGCTGGGTCGATTTAACCGATGCAATCCGAATACGTACTTCCTTCAGTCCGGCCATTTACGTGTCTTATTTCTTTTCCTCGTATTTGATGGAAAGCTCTTTAGCTACTTGTTCCATTACTTTGAGATCCTCATCAAGCAATTTCCCGGCTTTAAGATTGTTAAGCACCGGTTGATGATTGACCTCCATAAAATGCAGGTATTCAACCTCAAAATTATTGATGCTTCGAACCGGGATGTTGCGAAGGAGCCCGCGGGTTCCGCAAAAAATGATGGCAACCTGTTTTTCAACCGGCATGGGCGAATACTGGGGTTGCTTCAGGATTTCCACATTGCGGGCGCCTTTATCGAGTACCGCTTTGGTAGCAGCATCGAGGTCGGAACCGAACTTTGAAAACGCTTCAAGTTCACGATATTCGGCCTGGTCGAGTTTCAGGGTACCGGCAATCTTTTTCATCGATTTGATCTGGGCATTTCCTCCAACCCGTGATACCGAAATACCTACGTTGATGGCAGGACGGATACCGGCATTGAACAAGGCGGTTTCAAGGAAGATCTGCCCGTCGGTGATAGAGATCACATTGGTTGGAATGTAGGCCGATACGTCGCCAGCCTGGGTTTCAATAATGGGCAATGCGGTGAGGGATCCTCCTCCTTTGACCATGTTTTTAAGTGTTTCCGGAAGATCGTTCATCTGACGGGCAATGTCGTCGGATGAAATAACCCTTGCAGCACGTTCAAGCAGACGGGAGTGGAGGTAGAAAACATCGCCGGGATAGGCTTCACGTCCGGGAGGGCGGCGAAGCAACAAGGAGACTTCACGATATGCCACAGCCTGTTTTGAAAGGTCGTCATAAATAACCAGGGCCGGACGTCCGGTATCGCGGAAAAATTCGCCGATGGCAGCGCCGGCAAACGGGGCATAATATTGCATGGCGGCCGGATCAGATGCGGTTGAAGACACGACGACCGTGTAATCCATGGCTCCTTTTTCTTCCAGCGTTTTAACAATATTGGCTACGGTTGATCCCTTTTGACCCACTGCAACATAAATGCAGTATACGGTTTCACCCCTGACGTGAAATTCCTTCTGGTTGATAATGGTATCAATGGCAATGGCCGTTTTGCCGGTCTGGCGGTCGCCGATGATCAGTTCACGTTGTCCGCGGCCGATCGGGATCATGGCATCAATGGGTTTAATACCGGTTTGCAGAGGCTGGTTCACCGGCTGGCGGTAGATTACTCCGGGCGCTTTCCGCTCCAGTGGCATTTCATAGCGCACGCCTTCAATCTTTCCTTTGCCATCAATGGGTTCTCCAAGGGTATCAATAACCCGGCCAAGGAGGCCTTCTCCCACTTCGATGGAGGCAATCCGGCGGGTACGTTTTACCACGTCCCCTTCTTTAATTTCATTGTAATCGCCGAGTAACACAGCGCCAACATTGTCGGCTTCAAGATTCAGCACAATGCCTCTCAGTCCGTTTTTCTCAAATTCAATCAACTCGCCGCTTTCGACATTGTTCATCCCATAGATGCGGGCAATGCCATCGCCAACGGTCAGAACGACACCGACTTCTTCAAGTTCTTTTTCACTCTGGTAACCGGCAAGTTCCCTGCGTAATATCGCCGTAACTTCTGCGGGTTTAATATCTGCCATAATCTAAAATTTTAATAGCGAATTGGTGAAATAGCGAATTGGCGTAAAGCAATGTCGCTATTTTTAAAATCCTTTCTTATACAAATTAATTTTTGCAATAGCAATACGCATATCGTCAATTTCCCTGCGGATGCTGGCATCGTATTGCTTATCCTTCCAGTTCAAAATGAAGCCACCAATCAGTGAATCATCCACTTCAGCCGTTAGGTTGATATTGGCCTGGGTATATTTTTCCATCAGAGCGATCACCTGTTTCCGGGTGGCCTCATCAGGTAAAACCGGTGATTTGAAATGAACAGTCAGTATATTCTTGTATGTTTGATATAACTCAATGAATTTATCAGCGATGGCAGGGATGAACGCTTCTCTGTTCTTTCTGACCATGATCAGCATATAGGTCAACGAAATGATGTTGATGCTTTTTTCAAAGATATCCTGAAGAATGGTTAATTTTTTACCTGAATTGATGATCGGGCTTTTTAACAACAACCTTAACTCCCTGCTGGTTTCACACGTCTTTGCAATCAACAGACTATCCTGATACACCTCCTCCACTGCGCTCTTTTCCAGGGCAAGCTCAAACAGTGCTTTGGCATAGCGTTCCGCTACGAGAGAAACATTCATTCCGGTTAGTTGAATTTAACTTCTTTTATTAACTCCTGAACATATTCTTCCTGCCTTTGGGGGTCAGAGAGTTCGCGCTTCAAAATAAATTTGGCGAGGGTAAGTGAGCTTTCTGCTATCTGATTTTTCAATTCGGTCATGGCAGCCATCTTTTCATTGTTGATGCTTGCCTTGGCTCCTTCTATGATCCGTGAAGCCTCCTCGCTGGCTTTTATCCGTGCCTCTTCAATCAGTTTATCCCTGACCTTCCGTGCATCGTTCAACAAGGCATCCCGTTCGTTTTTCGCTTCCTGCAAGAGTTGTTCGTTGCTGAACTTCAGTTGCTTCATCTCATCTCTGGCCTGATTTGCTGCATTCAGCGCTTCATGGATGGAAGTTTCCCGTTCCTTGAGCATCAGCAGGATGGGCTTCCAGGCAAATTTTCCAAGGATAAACACCAGAAATAAAAAGGCCAGTGTCATCCAGAAAATCAGTCCCAGTCCCGGAGTGATTAATTCCATATCGGATTGCTTTAAATGTTTGTGAATGAATAAAGTTCTTTACGGATCAACCAACCGTTGATCCGTAAAGAACCTGTTGTTGCTGCTAGATGAAAAGGATCAGCAGACAAACAACGATCGCAAAAAATGCTACTCCTTCAACGAGCGCTGCGGCGATGATCATATTCGAACGAATATCACCAATCGCTTCGGGCTGACGAGCAATGGATTCGAGGGCGCTTTTACCAATATTTCCGATACCAATGCCCGCGCCAATAACGGCGATCCCTGCTCCAAGTCCTGCTCCCATCTTTGCAATGGCGGAGAAATCACCGGCCAGTTGCAGTAAAATTGCTAATAAATGCATAAAAATAGGTATTAAGGGTTAAAAAAAT
>JBAXFM010000126.1:0-13916 GCA_037139855.1 Bacteroidota bacterium | reverse complement strand
TACGAGGCTGGATGATCCGATAGTCTTTTCTACCATTTTTTTAATCTCCTATATTAAATTAATTTATACCGTGCTTTACATTAGAGGGACGGTTTACCTCTTGTGCTAAAAGGTAATACAAAGGTCAGGCCGGAATTACCCAACAATATAAAATCTATTATCATTATTCAGTTAAATAGCTGAATATGAAAGAAAAAAAAGATAATATTTTTTGAAAAGAGAAATTTTGCAGATGGTATCCGGGAGTGATCAGGATATTTTGCACAATAAAATCGCGTATGATACGCGAAAATGCGTGTTGTTCTGTGGCAGGTTTTGCTTTTATGTTCTCTGTTGATTCATTTTTCTTCAGGGGCCTCCGTGATGTTATACTTTTTCATTTTTCTGCCCAGGGCATCCCGATGTATTCCCAGCGCATCAGCCGCAGCCTGATGATTGTAGCGTGCTTTACTGAGGGCCTTTTGTATCAGATAGAGTTCATTGATTTTCAGATTAACTGAATTGTCAGACTCTTCCGTAGTGGCTGCCTTAGGCCCTTTAACCGGGAAGTCATTTATTCCGAGCATATTAGACTTGCAGAGGATGACAGCCCGTTCGGCCATATTTCTCAACTCCCTCACATTCCCCGGGAAATCATATTTCATCAGCGCCTCAAAAACCTCCCGGGAAACATGGACGTTTGGTTTGTTAAATTTTGTTGCATAAACATCAACAAAATGGGTGAGAAGGGGTTTGATATCTTCAGATCTTTCCCTGAGCGCCGGCATATGAATATGCAGGGTATTCAACCGGTGAAGCAGGTCGAGCCTGAATTTTTTTTTCTCAACCCGTTTATCAATGTCATGGTTGGTGGCTGAAATAATTCTGAAGTCGGTGTGAATGGGTTTTGTATCACCAACCCTGGTGATCACTTTTTCTTCAGTGGCTCGTAAAATTTTCGCCTGCAGGTTGAAAGGCATATCGGCAATTTCATCCAGAAACAGGGTTCCCTGATGGCAAACTTCAAAGAAACCCATTTTATCATTGATGGCTCCGGTAAAGGATCCTTTTTTATGGCCAAAGAATTCGCTTTCTAAAAGTGTTTCTGTGATGGCGCTGCTGTTGACCGCAGAAAAAACATGATCCTTACGGCTACTTGAATAATGAATGATCCTGGCAATATTCTCTTTGCCTGTACCACTTTCGCCGGTAATCAACACATTTGAATCAGGGTATTTTGAGGCAGTAATGGCTTGCTCAAAAACCTCGAGAATCTGAGGACTTATACCGATAAACTGCCGGTCGATCTGTTCTTCGAGGCTTTTTGAAATCAGCGAGTTCCTTTCCTCCATCTGCTTCAGCCGGCGATGCATCAGAAGGTATTTTTGGGTACGCTCAATGGCTATCTGGATGTCAATATACCTGAATGGCTTGCGCAAATAATCGAATGCTCCAAGCCGCATGGCCTTGATCACCGTATCCATATCGCCGTGTGCCGAAATGATAATCACTTCCATAGAAGGATACTGAACTTTCACCTCTTTCAGGATATCCAGACCATTCACGCCGGGCAACCGCACGTCAAGGATCATGAGATCGATGTCATGACTGGTTAATATCTTTTTACCATCTGCAGCTGTGTTGGCCTCAAATGATTCGTATTCCGAATCCTGAAAAAAGCCATTCAATTCTTCTGTGAATTGCTTCTCGTCATCAAGGATCAGAATTTTAATCTTGTCTTGTACTGGCATGCTTATTTTTTTCTTTGAATTTCCAAAAGTAGCTTAATTTTAGTTCCATGAACCGTATCACTTATTATTTCAATGGTTCCGCCCATCTCCTTTATTATCTGATAACAAATAGTCAATCCGAGTCCGGTTCCTTGTCCTTCGTCCTTGGTTGTATAAAAAGGAAGGATGACGTGTTGAATGTCATCGTTGCTGATGCCAATCCCATTATCTGTAATTTCAACAATGAGAAGCTGATTCTCCAGGTACGATTCAACTCCGATGATCATTTCAAAATAATCCTGCCGCTTATTTTTCTTTTCAATCACAGCATCTTTTGCATTGACCAGCAAATTAAGGATTACTTGTTCGAGTTTATAGATGTTGCCCAAAATCTGGGGAATTTGCCTGCCCAGCTGCACATTCAGCGTGATACCAAGGTGTTTGAACTGCGCCATGATCATTGAAGTTGCATTTTCAATACTGGTGTTAACATCGAAGGCTGTCAGCACGTACTCTTCGTGGCTTCTTGAAAATGCTCTGATATGATCTATGATGTTTCGCATTCGGGTGATATTCTCGAAAATCTTATCGGATTTTTTTTTAAGAAATTCATATTCAATCGTTTCCGTTTTGGCAGACTCAAATAAAATTTTATCCATCACCAGAGATATGATGTTTAGCGGCTGGTTAATCTCATGCGCAATACCGGAGGCCATTTCACCCAGATTGGCCATACGGTCAGCATGCATCTGCTTGGTTTCCATTTTTTTTCGTTGTGAAATGTCACGAAGAATAACCATGAATGACAAAGGCGCCCCATTCGGATCCTGGATTAACGTAGTGCTGATTTCCGCTGCAAATAATGTCTGTTGTTTTTTTCTGATTTTTATCCCTACATTTTGTGCAAGTCCCTCATTCAATGTTCTTTCAATTATCTCATGCATCATACTTTTTTCATCCGGAGGGATGAATCTGGTGATCTTTTTACCTACCAGGTCGTCCCTGATTTCAGCGCCCAGTAATTCAAAGGCAATGTCAGAAACTTCAGTAATAACTCCTTTCATGTTGATAATCAAAATACCATCCGGCGAAGCATTTAACATTGTTCTGTATTTCTCTTCACTTACTTTGATGGCCTCCTCTGCCTTTTTGCGCTCCGTGATGTTGGAGATGGTATTCTGGATACCTAAAACTTTTCCATTGATATTGATCAGTTTTGCCGAATGGGACACCCATCTTGTTTCACCCTGGCCATCAATGATACGGTATTCATAGTCTTTGATTTCAAGATCATTGTTTAACACCTTTTCCCACATTTGCTGACAACGACCAACATCTTCGGGATGAATGATTTCCGGTATGGTTTTTCCTATAAAAGTATCTGCTGAATATCCGACAACCTTCTCGCATTGAGGACTAATAAAAACGATTTTACCTTCGGCATCGGTGAGCGTGGTCAGGTCAAGACTGTTGTTTACCACAGACCTGAATAATTCCTCACTCTTCCGCAGGGCCTCTTCACCCCTCTTTCGATCGGAGATATCACGAATGATACCCGTAAAAAACCTGCCGGATTCAGTGGACCATTCTGCCAATGATAGCTCTATCGGGAACTCATTTCCATTTTTATGCAACCCCGACAGTTCAATTGTTTTACCAATAGCATGATATTCACCGCCCTGGACAACCCGGGAAATATAATTACCATGCCGTTCCGCATGAGGTGATGGCATGATGACTGCCAGTTCTTTCCCGGCTACTTCTTTTTCAGTGTATCCGAATATTTGTTCGGCGCCTTTGTTCCAACCGGATATGATCCCTGCGCTGTCGGCCGTAATGATTGCATCCTTTGCTGATAGCGTTACTGACCTGAATTTTTCTTCACTCTTTTTAAGAGCAGCATGAACCACAGCCAAAGAATCGATAGATTTTTTCAGCACTTCTGCATCTTTGATAATCTTAATGCGCTGATTATAAAGATCAAGAAACACATTAATTTTACTTTGCAGAAAAGTATAATTAAAAGGTTTCAAAATGTAATCAACAGCTCCGGAACCATACCCTTTGAGCGCATCGGTTTCTCTGATATGGCTGGCCGTAATAAATATAACAGGCACTTTCTCTCCCAAACGGTCTCCATTGATTTTCTCTGCCAGTTCATAACCGTTCATTCCAGGCATGTTTACATCGATGATAGCAAGCGCAAGTTCCATCCCCTCTATCCGCTCCAAAGCCTCAAAACCAGAAAGGGCCCTGATCAGGTTAACTTTTGATTTTCTGATCACACTTTCAAGAAAAATCAGATTTTCCTCAGTATCGTCAACAATCAGTAAGTTTGGGAAAGGTCTCATGGAAGGGTGAAAAAGTGTTAAGTGTTAAGTGTTAAGTGAAAACTCTGCTATGGTCAAATTCGTCATTCGTCATTCGTCATTCCTTTTCTTTAATAACACAGCCAGATTTTTGGTAGAACCTGTTTCGGTTTCGCCTGACTTTTCACCATCACCACCAGGTTGTCGCTGCCTGTGGCTTCGAAGAAGCCAACCCTGATACGGTGGCAGCCTTTCGCCAATGCAATGGTTCCATGCTCTTCTTTCAATCCATGAAGTCCGTCGTTGTTTACCACCAGTTGATCGTCGACCCAAAGGCGGCTGCCATCATCAGAGCTGGTATAGAAGTGATACACGCTATTTTCAGGGATCCGGATATATCCTGAATATTCAAAACTAAAGTGATCATCCTCATTACGGGGGATAAACACAAAATCAGGGACAATGCCTTCTTTCACGGGTTTTAGTAACCGAAAATCAGGCAGGCTGTCCCAGGTGCCTTCGAAATATTTATATTGTAACCCTGCCCTGACTGGGTCGGGGTAAACGGCCTTCATTGGTTCTACGTTGGTAAACACCCGGGTGACGGTGCCACTCACCGGCTTTCCATTGCGAAAACAACGGGCGCTGAGGGTCGTGGTTGATTTCAGCAGGATAGGATGTGTATATAATAGAGAGGTAATAACCGGATCAGATTTCCCAATGGTGTAACGAATTTCAACCTGATCACGATCACTTGAAAGAACGAGGTGCAGTGAATCGACAAACGTATCGAAATCGGTTTTAAATTCGGGAGGGTCGGTTTGATCGAGTTTACCTTTCAGACAGAGTGCAATCACGCTGTTGATGGAATCAGGCGCTTTCAGTGGAACTGAAATGATGAGTGCATCGTTATTCCGCTGAACTTTTAATTTCACCTTACCCCGATCGGCCAATAAAAAAGCTTCCTCCGGTGCGTTCAACACCCCCGGAATGATTAATTTGCCATTTACAGGCCAGTCAAACACATGCAGGTATAAAATGGACCCTGTTGCAGTCGATTTTTGAGTGCAACGCCCCCAGGGCAAATTTTTAAACGGGCTGGCGTTGGTTCCGTAAACCGATTCACTGTTGGCGCTCATCCATTTGCCGATGGCAACCAGCCGGTCGATGCTTTCCTGCGGGAACAATCCTTCAGCGGTGGGTCCGACATTGAGCAGATAATTGCCGCCTTTGGAAGCAATGTCTACCAGCATCCGGATAATCTCTTTGGTTGATTTGAAGTTTTTGTCGGCTTTATTAAACCCCCAGTGATCGTTCATGGTCATACAGGTTTCCCAATCAACCCCGGGAAGTCCTGTGGGAGGAATCTGCTGTTCGGGGGTCCCGAAATCGCCGCCGAAAGCGCCCTCTTTGGTAAGGCCTTCCATGTCGAGCCTTCCTGCCCCTACCCGATTATTTACTAAAATATTTGGCTGCAAATTCCTGACATAGTTATAAATTTCCTTGCCATACTTCTCATTCCAGGTATTCTCCCATTCGCCATCAAACCATAAAACACCGATATCACCATAGTTTGTAAGCAATTCCTTTAACTGCGCTTTCATATATGCCACATAACGATTAAAATCGGCACCTTGTGTTGAGCGGTCTTTTTCCCATTCGCGGCGGGGCAGGTAATCGGGATGATGCCAATCCATGATGGAATGATAAAAACAGAATTTCAACCCGTATTTTTTACACGCAGCCGCAAGTTCTTTCATCGGGTCGCGTTTAAAAGGTGTACTCATGATATTGAAATCGGTTTGCCTGGTATCGAACATGCAAAATCCATCGTGGTGTTTGGAAGTGATCACGATGTACTTCATCCCTGCTTCCTTTGCCATCTTTACCCATGCATCGGCATCAAACTGAACGGGGTTGAATTTTGGCCGGAACTGATCATACACTTCCAGGGGGATTTCGGCGGAGGAACGGATCCATTCACCATATCCCGTTTTCCCGTTCCATTCACCTGCCGGGACTGCATACAACCCCCAATGAATAAACATCCCGAAGCGTGCGTCGCGCCACCAGGCCATGCGATCGGGCTGTGAGCTATTAAATGAAGGATCAGGAATCCGGGTGTCGGTTTGCTGGTCGCGGGGTGATAAAAATGGAAGATGGGAGGATGCATCCGGTAGACTCAGGTTGGTTTGAGCAAAATTGTTATGCATGCCGATGGTGCAAAAACACCAAAAAAGAAACAGTAACCGACTTTTCATAGTTCCCAAAATTCTTTTATTACCAAAAGGATAATAACTCTGCTAAGATAAGAATTAAATTCCAAGCAATCACTTTGACAGCATGAATGTTCCGGTATCACGATGCATTTCTCCGGGAAACTGCAAACTTTCATACGTTGTATGGTAAGTGTAAACACCAGGCCCGGCCGGTTGTCCTTTTATATACCCGTCCCAGCCTGTATTGATATCGCTTGCTTCAAAGATCAGCGCACCCCAGCGGTCAAATATCAACAGTTTGTATTTGGTGATATTAACGCCCACCGGCCTGAAAACATCATTTAATCCGTCGCCATTTGGCGTAAATGCATTTGGGTACCACATCAACAGCGGACACTCTTCGACCTGAAGGTTTGTTGTGACCACACTGTCGCATCCGTTTGCCAGCTGCAGGGTATCATGGTAAATTCCACTGGAAGATTGCAGGGCATGCTGGGCCCAGTAGGTCAATCCCTGGCAAATCGTGGTGTCGACCGTGGATGCTGCTGTGTTGTTTACTGTAATTTTAATCGTATCATCGGCTTCGCAATTCCAGAAATTGATCGCATGGACCCAATAAGTACCTGATGTATCCACAAGGATGGTTTGGGTGGTCGCTCCTGTTGACCAAATGTAAATGCTATCGCCGGCCCCTGCATCCAGTTTGGTTCTCTTTCCCTGGCAGAAAACACGATCAGGCCCCAGTGCAATATCTGGTTTGGGCATTACAACAATATTTTTACACAGCGATGATTGGTTTGCTCCCCCTTCATCAACCGTCAGTAAAATATTGTAATTCCCCGGATCCGGATAGGTTATGGCAGGCGGATCGGGTCCGATATAAAAAGGTTGAGAGGCTCCGGAACACGAGGCAAAAAACATCCGGGTATGGGAGGAACTTCCATAGTTCGCAACAAATGCAAACAACGTATCACCCTGCCTTACCACATCCGAAATTCCATACGGTTTATTCAATATTCCGCTATTTGGGATATGATAAGCTGTTACAATTCCTCCAAGTCCATTTTTAAAAACCAGGTGAACGATGCATTGATCTGCTTCCTGAACACAATTGGTCACAAATCCGTTGATTCCTCCGCAATCATTGATAATGGTAATAGCTGTAGGGAGAATCAGTACATCAATATCTGGTAAAATCATCCCGGCGGGAGCCGGGTTTAACAAAGTGACGCCGAAATTAATCCGGCTTAAGCTGTTGCTGCCAGAGTTGCATATGAATGCATACCAGGCGTCATTTTCTTTCGCCAGGGTAAGCCCCGTCGGAGCGCTCAATTGCGCGGGGTTCCCAAGGTCGGTCACCTGCGGAATACTACTGATATCAGGCATAAATTCAATACGAAAAAGTTTGTCGGCCCCGATATCGTTACAAAAACCAACCCACATGGCTCCATCTTTGGTAATGGCCAGCCCTGAGGCGGAAATTACGCCGGTCAGATTAAAAACTTTGGTTGTTGGCGGATTTGCAGGCGAATTGCCGAAATCCAACCTGAATAAGTTATTCCCATCGACAATGAATCCGTACCAGATTCCATTGTCCTTGACAACCTGAATTCCGCCGATTTGATCTGTCAGAGTCCCAAAGGTGCCCAGATTAGTGATATTCAGCGGAAACTGAGTCAAGGATGTTCCGTAATAACACCTTAGTACAGAAGCATTTCCAGCGTTAGTGGTAAAAGTATAATAATCCAGACTATCCTTAACAAGGGCGATGTAACGCGGGGCATTTAAAAGCTGGTTAGGGTTGCCCATATTTAAGCCATCAGGTTCATAGGATGCATTACCAGTGCAAAAGCTCCATTGGTAAGAAATGGCCGAAGTGGGCTGTATGTTGGTAATGTTGAATGGTTTATCTTCACAAATTGTATCCGGAATCGTAAACCCTGCATTCTGAGCGCCGCAAAAGAAGGACAGTACACACAGCAAGAATATGGTAAAACATTTTGTTTTCATATGAAATTCTTATTCATGTCCGTCAGGGGTTGAGGTTCTGTATAATTCATCGCACGAGTGTAACCGTCCCTTTGTTGCTGGTCTTCGTTTTTTTATTGTCTTCATAAAAAATCACCCACACGTAGTCTCCTTCAGGGCATATCTCCCCGTTCAACATTCCATCCCAACCTTCCAGAATATCCCTGGAGGAAAATACGATCTGGCCCCACCGGTTGAATATCTGCAAATTAAACTGTGTGATGTTCTCTGGTGGCAATCCAACAATGCGGAAAAAATCATTGAGTCCATCGCCATTGGGTGTAAACGCATTGGGGATGTATGGAACCACATAAACCGTTACTACATCGGTAAACTCTTCTCCACTGCACAACGTACAATAACCTGTATAAGTGGTTGTTTGCATTGGTGCAACCACCATGGTTTGCTGATCGGATAAAAATTCTGACCCATTATACCAGCGGTAGGATATTTTATCTCCCGGGGTAATCGGCTCCATCCGGTAGGGAATTTCTGTCACTGCATAGGTATCTGATGAAGTTGGCACATACCTATAGCCTTCCTGCGTGGCGCTCCATGAGGTAAAGTTTCTGTTTTTATTTGGGATCGTATCGCACTTATAACCTGTAACATCCTGAATTCCAATTGTACACTTGTTATCCCAATTAATACAGATGGGCTTGTTGTAAATATGCGTTTCAATGGTGTCGCCTTCAATTAAAACGATTTGAAATGAAACTGAAAGGTCATCACAACCATACATAGGGCATTGGCACCACATGACAACCAGTTTTCTGTTTGGGGCCTGCCCTATCGTCTGATAAAAAATATAGGGGCTCCCGGCCGGTTTCGGATTATAATCCTCCATGGCGCCGAGGATACAATTCTTGGGGCTTGTGGGAGCTGCACTCGGAATACGGATGTTTTTGGTCGCTCCCCAAAAGGGGTCATGGGTAAAACTGATCCAGCCATTCTCCCCGATTGAGAATTTTGTATATTTATTACCATAAAAAGTAAAGGTGAAACCAATATCAAACGGACCTTCAACTCTGGAATCCAGCGTATTGACTCCATTGGCCAGTTGTCCGAATCTGGCCGCCAGCGTTACCGGCACGCCAGGATTGATGGTGTCGTCCTTCCCTGCTGAGAATTGGGAATATACGTCCAAGGCATGAAATGTGAGAAAGAAAAGAAAGAATATCGAATATCGAATATTGAATATTGAATATCGAAATCCGGTTAACTTATTTCCAAAACAACAGTTATTTCGGGACATCTTCATGAGATTTCTTAGCGTCTTTGAGTCCTGGCGGCGAAATTTGACATTTCCAAGCAAATATCCAGTTTTTATCTGAAATAATTTTACTTTTGTTCCTCCAAACGACCTTCATACAAATCAACGATATTTAATCTCCAAAATTTTAAGCTGTTATGAAAAAAGATAGTGCTATTTTCAAGGTCATTAAGGACGAGTTGCATCGGCAAACCAGTGGATTGGAGCTGATCGCATCAGAAAATTTTGTCAGCGAACAGGTTTTAAAAGCCATGGGCTCCTGTTTAACCAACAAATATGCCGAAGGATATCCCGGCAAACGGTATTATGGCGGCTGCCAGAATGTAGATATATCGGAACAGCTCGCCATTGACCGTGCCAAAGAGTTATTCAATGCCGAATGGGTCAACGTTCAGCCTCACTCGGGCGCCCAGGCCAACATGGCTGTGCTGATGACGTGTCTGAAACCGGGCGATACCTTCATGGGGCTCGATCTTTCGCACGGCGGTCATCTTTCGCATGGTTCACCGGTAAATTCATCGGGCATTCTTTACAAAGCAGTTGCCTACCAGGTTGAACAGGAATCAGGTGTAATTGATTATGACAAAATGGAAGAAAAGGCGCTTTCCATTAAACCAAAACTGATCATTGCAGGCGCATCTGCCTACTCCCGCGACTGGGATTATAAACGAATGCGAAGCATTGCCGATAAAATCGGCGCTTTACTGCTTGCCGACATTGCCCATCCTGCCGGTTTGATTGCCCGCGGCCTCCTCAACGATCCGTTGCCCCATTGTCATATTGTAACCACTACAACCCATAAAACATTGCGCGGACCGCGTGGCGGCATGATCCTCATGGGCAAGGATTTCGAAAATCCCTGGAAACTCACCACCCCCAAAGGGGAAATTAAAATGATGTCGCAATTGCTGGATTCTGCTGTTTTCCCGGGCATCCAGGGCGGACCGCTTGAGCATGTCATTGCTGCAAAAGCCGTTTCTTTTTTCGAAGCGCTTTCTGATGAATATATGGAGTACGTCATCCAGGTGAAGAAAAATGCCACTGCCATGTCGAAAGCCTTCATGGATAAGGGTTACCATGTGATCTCCGGCGGAACTGATAATCATTTGATGCTGATCGACCTGAGAACTAAATTCCCAAATATTACCGGTAAACAGGTGGAGAACATCCTTGTGAGGGCTGACATTACCGTGAACAAGAACATGGTTCCGTTCGACAGCCGGTCGCCTTTCCAAACCTCCGGGTTGCGGGTTGGAACACCGGCCATCACCACCCGTGGGTTGAAAGAAAAACACATGTCAAAAATCGTAACCCTTATTGATGATGTGATCTGCGACATCGAAAACGAAGCGAATATTCTCAAAGTACGCGCAAAAGTAAATGAAATGATGGCGGAGTTCCCGCTGTTTGCCTACTAAATATGAAAACATTATACCTGATGCGTCACGCCAAATCCTCCTGGGAGGAGCCGGGTGTGTCGGATGCCGATCGTCCGCTGATTCCCAAAGGGATCAAAAAGACGGCGTTGATCGTCGATTTCCTGCTGAAGCGGGAAACCTCCGTTGACTTGATGATTTCAAGTCCGGCTACGCGGGCTTACGAAACGGCAAAACTCGTGGCTGAGGGGTTGAACTATCCGGTAAATAAAATTAAAACCGACCGGAAAATTTACGATGGTTATTACGACCGGGTCCTTGACATTATATATGGTACATCAAACGATCTCAACTCGCTGATGATATTCGGACACAATCCAACCATTACAAATCTGGCGAACTTATTTTTACATCCCGGAATTGAAAACATGCCTACCTCCTGCGTGGTTTGTCTTTCATTTAACACAGACAAATGGGAAGATATTCCTTCACAGGAGGCTGTGAACGAGTTTGTTGTATTTCCAAAAATGTTGAAATAGTATGGCGGCCCGACAGAAAGTACCCATCCTGAACCGCGACCTCAACTGGCTCTATTTCAACGGAAGGGTGTTGCAGGAAGCAGCAGATGCACGAAATCCGCTGCTCGAACGCTTAAAATTCCTGGGAATTTTCTCGAACAACCGCGATGAATTTTTCAGGGTGCGCGTGGCCACCCTGAATCGCATGCTGAAAGTAGAGCGATTTCATTACGATACACCGGTGAATCCTAAAAAGGCACTGAAGGAAATCGGAGAACTGGTTCAAACCCAGGAACGGGAATTCATGCTGGTATATGAAAAAATCGTGCATGATCTGGCGCTTCATGACATATTCATTGTCAACGAAACACAACTTTCGGAATCACAGGGGGAATTTGTTCGTAAATATTTCAGGGAACAAGTTCGTGGTGGATTGTTCCCCATCATGATCAGCAGTTTACGCGATATCTCGTCCCTTCGTGACAAATCAATTTACCTGGCCGTTACGGTGGGGCGTCACGACAAAGCGCTCAAAGATGATTATGCGCTGATTGAGTTGCCTACAAAAACCATTTCCCGATTCCTGATCCTGCCCACTGAAGGGGAGAAACGTTACATCATTCTGCTCGATGACATCATCCGGTACTGTCTTTCCGAAATATTTTCCATCTTCGGCTATGACACCTTTTCAGCCTATACGGTAAAAATTACCCGGGATGCTGAAATTGATATCGATACCGATGTTTCCAAGAGTTTTCTTGAAGTGATGACCGAAAGTCTGAAACAACGGAAACGAGGAATTCCGGTGCGGTTTGTTTATGACAAATCCATTCCGGACGATTTACTTAAAATTATCACCAAACGCCTGGAAATCACAAAAGAAGACCCAATCAGGGGTGGCGGACGATATCATAACTTCAAGGATTTCATGGGTTTTCCCAACCTGGGTCACAAGGAGTTGGAGTATGAACCGCTTGTACCGTTGATGCATAAAGATTTGCCGATGAATCGTAGCATTCTTACGTCAATCAGGCAGAAAGACATCATGCTTCACTATCCCTACCAGTCGTTTCAATACATCATTGATCTTCTGCGGGAGGCCTCCATTGATCCGAAAGTTCGATCGATTAAAATGACCATTTACCGGGCTGCCAAAAATTCGGGGGTGATCAATGCGCTGATCAATGCCGCCCGCAATGGCAAATTTGTAACCGTTTTCATGGAACTCCAGGCGAGGTTTGACGAAGAGGCGAACATTTATTGGACTGAAAGGTTGCGGGAAGAAGGCGTGAAGGTCATTCACAGTATTCCGGGGTTTAAAGTTCACAGCAAACTGATCCTGATCAGGCGTAAAGAGAACAACAACAACTTCTACTTCGCATTTATCGGAACAGGAAATTTCAATGAAACCACGGCCAAGATTTATTCTGATGTCAGCCTGCTCACTGCCAATCAAACGATTTGCAATGATGTGGTCAATGCTTTTCACCTGATTGAGGAGAGTTACCGGCCATATAAATTCAAAGCGCTGGTGGTGGCCCCCGTGAACATGCGCAATTTCTACATCAAGATGCTTCACAATGAGATGCACCATGCCGCGGAGGGCAGGGAAGCATGGGTGATTATCAAGTTGAACAGTCTTGTTGATGGCGCCATGGTGAAAAAGCTTTACAAAGCCAGCCAGGCCGGCGTTAAAATCAAACTCATCATCCGGGGAATTTGTACGCTTGTGCCCGGAATTCCCGGCTTGAGCGACAATATTGAAGCCATCAGCATCGTGGACCGGTTTCTGGAGCATGCGCGGATCCTCGTGTTCTGCAATGGCGGCGACAACCAGTACTATATCACTTCCGCCGACTGGATGGTGCGTAATTTCGACAACCGCATCGAAGTGGCCACCCCGATCCTTGACCCCGGAATTCAGGAACTATTGAGAAAAATGCTTGAAATTCAATTGTCAGACAATGTCAAAGCCAGAATTATCGGCCCAAAGGAACAAAACAAATACAAAAAGACCTCCGGTCCGGCTATCCGCTCTCAGATGGAGATATATAACTATTTAAAGGACCAGGTATAGCAGAATGAAAACAATGAGATTCATCTTCCGTATCCTCATCAACAAATTCTTCCTAACAACGGTGGCATTTGTGGTGTGGATGGTGTTTTTTGACAGCAACAACCTGTTAACCCGCAACCATTTGCAGGAAAAGCTCGACGGGCTCAATCTTGAAAAGCAGTTCTATCTCGACGAAATAAAAAAGGATTCAACACTCACCAACCAACTGATGACCGACAGTACCCAACTTGAGAAGTTTGCCAGGGAGCGGTACCTGATGAAAAAGGAAAATGAGGACCTTTTTCTGGTTATTGATACTGCAGCGGATCGACATCCATAAAAATGCACATTGAATTAGTGAAACACAAATTAATGGTTCTTTGTCAAACCGAGTGGGTAAAGTTAGAATATCAGTAAGTTGTTATTTG
>JBAXFM010000125.1:0-13939 GCA_037139855.1 Bacteroidota bacterium | reverse complement strand
ACCATCCGGAAATTGCAGGAAATATTTGATCAGCGTCAACTTAATAACAAATTTTAAATAAACTACATCATGGAAACTTTGGAAAAGAAAAGTATAACATTTGAACGGCTGCCGAAACTCGACTGTGGCGTTTGCGGGTACAGAACCTGCGAAGAATTTGCAGTAGCTGTTGATAATTCTGAAACCTCGTTGAAAATGTGCATCCACTTAAAGCACAATGGAACAGAGTCGAAAAGCATTCCCAATTGCATTGAATGCAAGGAAGCAGGCCAGATGGGTGAGAAAATGGGATGGAAGGATCATCTGAAGCGGGATTTTGATTTTATCCTTGATTGCTTCGGCAATGAGCCAGGACCACGGGAAACGATTTTACCCTACAATCCACAGTTGGTCAAGGAACTTGGCGTTAAAAAAGGTGATGTCATGATTGGCCGTCCGATGGGCATGTCATGTGGATGCCCTATTACCCATTGCGGGGTAGTAACCGATGCTGATCCCCGGAATGGCGTCATCAACTGGTGTGTTACCGGCCCGCTCCGGCCAAGGGCAGAAGGTTTTATCGATATCGGATATTATGTTGCCCAGGGATATGAAGGACTCATCAGGGAATCGAAAGAGAAAATAGAACTGGGTCGCCGATATTGGTTCATGCCCCGTCGTTGCATGTTGCAATGGAGGCACAGCGGATTGGTGAATGCAGTTACAAAACTGCCTGACGGAAGTTACAAAGTTAGGATTGAAGGGCTGTTCATTGGATAAATTGGTGAAAGTTGCCATCATTGGCTGCGGATTTTCAGGAACGATGACCGCCGTTCATCTGATTAAAAATGCTGCTCTCCCGTTTGAATTGATTTTGATCGACAAACGGGAGAGTTTTAACAAGGGTATTGCCTACCATCCTAATTCGAAAATTCAGCTGCTGAACGTCATCGCTTCAAGGATGAGTGCGTTTCACGACCAACCAGCTCATTTTTTGAACTGGGTGGCAATGCTGGATGAGTTTTCAGCAGTACCAAGAGATATTTTAGCAAACACGTTTCTTCCGCGATATTTATATGGTCAGTACCTTACTGAAATATGGGAAGAAGCCGTTCGATCGTCAAATGCCCGGAAAATTCAAATAACGATCAAAGATGCCATGGTCATCGACATGGAAGTCGATGACCATCAGATTAACCTGATGCTGGACAATGATGAAAAGCTAAATGTTCAGTACTGTGTGATAGCATCCGGCAATCTCATACCACGAAATCCCTCCATCCAAAACGATCACTTTTTCAATAGCAGCCATTATTTCCGGAATCCATGGGGTTCAAATGCAGCCAAAAATCCCGACCCGAAAACGCCTGTTCTCATCCTTGGAAACGGTCTTACAATGGCTGATACCGTATTGAGCATGGTTGAAAATGGTTTTAAAAGTAAAATCTATACCATTTCGCCGCATGGTTATAACATCTTACCTCACAAGCATCATGACGTTGGATATTCTTCCATCGCGGAGGAACTTCAGGGAAGACCAACCCTGGTGGAAATAGTCAGAATTGTGAATAAACACATCAGGATAGCCAGGAAACAGGGGTACAGTCCGGAACCGGTCATTGATGCCATCAGGCCCTTGACTCAGAAACTCTGGAGCAATCTGTCTTCAGCGGAAAAAAAGATGTTCATGTCGAGAATGAGGCATTTGTGGGATAATGTAAGACACAGAATTCCTTTGCAGGTACATGACAAGCTCCGGCAGATGACAAAACATGGAAATTTGCAGCAATTTGCCGGAAAGCTTCTGGGTGTCACTGAAGTTAACGGCCTTGTCAATGTTCTTTTTTACGATTATGCCCAACAACGGGAAACCGGGATCATGGTTTCAACAGTGATCAATTGCACCGGACCTGAAACAGACCTGATGAAAGTGGAAAATAGCTTTCTGAAAAATTGTCTGTTGAATGGCAGTATTGTTCAGGATGAATTAAAACTAGGCATCCTGGCCGACCCTTTAACCTTTGAAATTTACGATGAATTGCATCAGAAGCAAAAAAACATCTATGCAATCGGTTCACTGCTTAAAGGCGTTCTATGGGAAAGTACGGCGGTTAATGAGTTGAGGCAACAGGCAGAGCTGATATCAAAAGAACTGATTTATAAAATGCAGGAATAGTTACGGCGCCAACCTCTCCAACTTCCATATTTTATCGGAAAGCCGGTATTGGAGCCGATCATGCATGCGGTGCGCTCTCCCCTGCCAGAATTCTACCAGGGTTGGTTTGAGCAGAAATCCACCCCAGTTATCCGGACATTTCGGACTTTGGTCTGCCAGATCAAGGATGAACCCTTCGCGCATCGATTCAAGGAATGACCGGTTGGGGATGATGCAACTTTGAGGTGAAACACAGGCGCTCAAACGGCTGTCAAAAGGGCGACTGTTAAAATATTCTATTGATTCCTTCCTGCCGATTTTAATTACCCGGCCTTCCACCCTGATTTGCCTTTCAATAGCGTACCAGAGAAAGGTTAACGCAGCTTTTGGATTACCGGCAAGTTGGATTCCTTTCCGACTATCGTAGTTCGAGAAAAACACAAACCCGTTTTTCTCAATGCCTTTCAGCAGAACCACCCTTCCCGACACATTTCCAGCCATATCAGCTGTTGAGAGAACCATCGCGTTGGGTTCCTCTACCTGAGCATTGACAGCGTCATCAAACCACTTTGAAAATTGATTCAAAGGATCAGATTCAACAGATTTTTCGTCAAGTGACGAAAACAGGTATTCCTTGCGCAAGTGCGATAATGGTTTTGTCATTTCAATTTATTTTCATTATAATCAATAAAAGTAATTAAATTTTTACCTTTACGAAAAATTTAACACTTATCATTATGGCAAGCAAAGTTACAAAGGCAGAACTTTCTGAGTTCAAAACAAATAAAGATTCCGTCAAGGAATTCTCCAACGGAGAAATAACGGTTTACTGGAAAGCAGAATTGTGCATTCATTCAGCAAATTGCCTGCTCGGACTTCCGGGGGTATTCAATTCGAAGAAAAAACCATGGATCAATGTCCATGCTTCGAACAGTAAAGATATCATGAAAGTGATCGATACTTGTCCATCCAGGGCGCTTACCTACCTGAAGAGTACCAAATTTGTCACCTCCAAACCCCGCGCTACGGTCAAAATGAAATCGAAGTTCGCGAGGGTGCAAATCCTGAAAAACGGACCAGCCCTGATCACCGGAAACTTCATCGTTCGTGATGCCCAGAAAAAGAAGATCCAGATTGAGAACGAGGTGGCTGCCATTTGCCGCTGCGGTGGAAGCAAGAAAAAGCCATTCTGCGACGGGAGCCATCAGACGGTAGGGTTTACGGATTAGAAAAGCTTTCAAATGACAATTGACGAATGACCAATGACGAATATTTGCTTTGCTAGACATTGAAAATAATTAATAATCCAAAAAATACAATTCGTCCATAATTTGTCACTTGTCATTTGTCACTTGTCATTCGTCATTCGTCACTCGTGTTTTCATTTTTAATCTTTCACCTATGACTATTGGTATTTTAAAAGAAGACGGCTCAGAAAACCGTGTTGCCCTGCTTCCCGAATCCGTTGCGACACTCACGAAAATGATGGTGACGGTACTTGTGGAAAAGGATGCAGGTTTACGGGCTTTTGCATCTGATGTTGAATACGAAACTGCCGGCGCTACAATCACAGGTAAGTCTGAAGTAATCGCTCAATCGGAAATGCTCATCAAGATCAATCCTCCATCGGAAAATGAGTTATGGCAAATGAAAGAAAAGGTGGTATTTCTTGCGGTTCTCAATCCGTTTTTCAACCTTGATCTCCTCAGGAAACTGGCTCAAAAGGACATTACAAGTTTCAGTCTTGATGTGATTCCCCGCACAAGTCGTGCTCAATCGATGGATATTCTTTCATCAATGGCCACTGTTTCGGGCTACAAGGCTGTACTGACGGCAGCCAACTCACTTCCGAAGTTTTTTCCGATGTTCATGACCGCTGCCGGAACCATCACACCAGCCAAGGTGTTGATTCTTGGCGCCGGGGTAGCGGGGCTACAGGCGCTCGCCACTTCCCGTAAGTTGGGAGCCGTGGTAGAGGTTTTCGATGTAAGGGCTGCTGTGAAAGAGGAAGTCGTTGGGCTCGGAGGCAAATTTGTTGAGGTTGAAGGCGCCCTTGATGACAAATCGGCGGGTGGATATGCAGTGGAACAATCCGATGAATTTAAGAAAAAGCAAGCTGCTGCGGTTCATGACCATGCAATCAAATCGGATGTGGTGATCTGTACGGCACAAATTCCCGGGAAAAAAGCGCCGCTGCTCTTGAAAAAAGAGACGGTAGAAGCCATGAAACCCGGTTCGGTCATCATCGACCTGGCAGCATCAACAGGAGGGAACTGCGAAGCAACCAAAAATGACGAAACGTTTGTTTATCATGGGGTTAAAATCATCGGAAATTCATCATTTCCCGTTGACATGCCATCGGATGCAAGCAAAATGTTCGGCAAAAATGTAATCAACTTTCTGAAACTGATGATCAACGCCAAAGGAGAGTTCAAACTCAACTGGGAGGATGATATTGTCAAAGGAACCTGTGTGACCCATAACCATGAAATCGTTCATGAACGGGTGAAAGCCATGATAAACGCATAAATAGTCAACCTATGAATGAGATTTTAAAATTTTTGCTTGAGTACAGAGAAGCGATCTTCATCATTATTTTATCCATCTTTCTGGGAATTGAAGTAATATCGCATGTGCCATCCGTTTTACACACCCCGCTGATGTCGGGAGCCAATGCCATACATGGCGTTGTGATCATCGGCGCCATTATCGTCATGGGACATGCAGGCAATATTCTTTCCATGATTCTTGGGTTTATCGCAGTTGTTCTTGGAACCCTGAATGTGGTTGGAGGGTTTGTGGTAACTGATCGAATGCTTGAGATGTTTAAGAAAAAGAAAAAACAGCAATAAAGAGGCATTATGGAAACAATACAAACATTCACCAGGACTTTTGAATTTTCTGAATATATCTCGATCCTTGAGTTATCCTATATCCTGGCTTCGGTACTTTTTATCCTTGGATTGAAGAAGCTTAGTCATCCCGACACTGCGCGAAACGGAAATCTTTGGGCTGCAGCAGGCATGGGCCTTGCCATCATATTCACCATTCTGTTTCATAAGACCAAACTGGAAGACGGCAGCTACCAGGGGATCCATAATGTTGGTTGGATTATTGGTGCGCTGATCATCGGTTCGGTGGTTGGATGGCTGGCTGCCAAAAAGGTTAAAATGACGGCTATGCCGCAAATGGTTTCAATTTTCAACGGAATGGGAGGCGCCTGTGCTGCGCTTATTTCCATGATGGAATTCCCCAGGATGCAGAATGAACTGGCCGGACATCAGGCTACCACGATGTTGAATGGAGAAGCGCTGGCCATATTGCTTGGTTTGATGATTGGAGGTGTTTCGTTCGCCGGCAGTATGATCGCCTTTGGCAAACTTGACGAACGGATTGGCGATGTCAAAAGTCCGGTGCTTCGATATATAAACCTCTCGCTTTTAGTCATTCTGCTCGCTTTTGTGGTTTTCATCATGTTTAAATCGCCCGTTGCCGGCGAAAACTGGATGATTTACACCCTGGCCGCTCTTGCTTTGGTTTATGGCGTTACTTTCGTATTACCCATCGGGGGCGCTGATATGCCAGTCGTTATTTCGTTGTTGAACTCCTTCACAGGTGTGGCAGCAGCAATGGGTGGATTCCTGTACAGCAATCAGGCGATGCTCACCGGCGGAATTCTGGTGGGATCTTCGGGAACCATCCTGACAATGCTGATGTGTAAAGCGATGAACCGTTCGTTGTTGAATGTTATCATTGGGGCTTTCGGTGGAAGTTCAGCAGCAGGACCTGAAACCGGCGATAAAACGGTTAAGGAGATTTCGCTGAGCGATGCTGCAGTTTTGCTGAGTTATTCACAAAAAGTTTTAGTTGTTCCCGGATATGGCCTTGCCGTGGCCCAGGCGCAACATCTTTGCCATGAATTGGAAACACTTCTTGCATCGAAGGGGGTTGAATTGAAATATGGGATTCATCCTGTGGCTGGACGTATGCCGGGACATATGAATGTATTGCTGGCAGAAGCGGATGTGGCTTATGAAAAGTTACAGGAAATGGAAGACGCCAACAATGAGATGAACAATACCGATGTAGTGATTGTGGTGGGCGCCAACGATGTGGTGAACCCGGCTGCTGAAGATGATCCTTCGAGCCCTATTTATGGAATGCCGGTGATCAAGGTGTGGGAGGCGAAAAATACCATTATCATGAAGCGCAGCATGGCCAAAGGATATGCGGCGATCGAAAACAACCTTTTCTTCATGCCCAAATCTCGCATGCTGTTTGGCGATGCCAAGGCAACCCTGCAGAAACTCGTGAGCGAAATCAAGAATCTCTAGTGAGTTTCAGCAACTTTATTCCAATAAAAAAGCCCCGGTTTCCGGGGCTTTTTTATTTTAATCTACTCAGCGACTACTACTTAACTTTTTTAGCAGCTTTGAATAATTTCGGGAATTTCTTCACGGAATCAGCATGAGCAATAGAGTCAGCAATCATTTTCTCTTGTTGAACTTTTGCAATTGAATCGGCGATTCTCTGCTGTTCGGCCTGTACCATTGCTAATGAGTCAGCAACGCGGATAGAGTCAGCAATTCTTTTTTCTTCGATTTCTTTTGCGCCTGGGCCACAGGAGTACATGAAAGCTACTACTCCGATAACTAATAATGTTGCAAGTTTTTTCATTGTCTATTGATTTTTTAGAATTATGCGGCAAAGATACAGCAATGTGATAGTACCATCCAAATATTTTGATCACTTTTTTTTAACATTTTTTAACATTTAACGTATTGAACTGAAAATCAATGAGAATAATTTTAACATTTGTTAAGAAATCAGGGGTTATTAACAATCATTGGAATAAAAGTTATCTTTGTTCCATGTTAATTCCTTTGGCAGAACAGTTACGTCCGGATTCGCTGGAAGATTACCTGGGACAGGAGCATCTCATCGGAAAGGGAGCTATCCTGCAACGGGCCATTGAGTCGGGAAACGTACCTTCCATGATTCTTTGGGGCTCACCAGGCATTGGTAAGACCACCCTGGCTTATATTATTTCCAGGCAATTGAATCGAACTTTTTACACCTTGAGCGCTGTTAGTTCAGGGGTTAAAGAAGTTCGGGAAGTCATTGCCAAGGCACAGGAAGCCAGCGATAGTCCGTTCTTATTCATTGATGAAATTCATCGTTTCAGTAAATCACAACAGGATGCTTTACTTGGCGCTGTCGAAAAGGGCGTGGTCACCTTTATTGGCGCCACTACTGAAAATCCTTCCTTTGAAGTCATCTCCCCACTCCTTTCGAGATGTCAGATATACATATTAAAGCCACTTGAAGAACATCACCTCCTCAAACTACTGGAACAGGGCCGCACCCATTTGGAAAACAGTTTTAAAATAACGATTGAAATCCCCGAACCTGAAGCAATACTCCGCATTTCGGGCGGGGATGCACGAAAACTGCTGAACGCACTGGAACTTATTGTGACCACAGAGATGAAACAAGAGTTGCCTGTGCGTATCACCAACGAAAAGACCATCAAAATCATTCAGCAGAACCTGGCCATGTATGATAAAACCGGGGAGATGCATTATGATATTATTTCGGCATTCATCAAATCGATGCGGGGAAGTGATCCAAATGCAACTGTTTACTGGCTTGCGCGAATGATCCAGGCCGGGGAAGACCCCAAGTTCATCGCCCGGCGTATGTTGATCCTGGCATCAGAGGATATCGGGAATGCCAATCCAAACGCGCTGTTGCTGGCAACTTCCTGTTTCCAGGCTGTGGAAGTGATCGGGTATCCAGAATGTGATCTGATCTTGTCTCAAACGGCCATTTATCTGGCCTGTTCGGCTAAAAGCAATGCTTCCTATCTGGCCATCCGCAATGCCCAAAAATCATTCAAAGAAGCCGGTGATCTACCTGTTCCACTGCATATCCGTAATGCTCCAACCAGCCTGATGAAGAAAATAGGATATGGCAAGGATTACAAATATGCCCACGATTTTGACAATAATTTCATCGAACAGGAATTTCTGCCTGAAAAAATCAAAGGAACGAAATTTTATGATCCGCAGAATAATCAGCGGGAAAATGAGATCAGGACAAGATTGAAAGCGTTGTGGAAAAATAAATACAAATACTAAATAAAATCAAGGTTTAAACTACTTTACCAGAGGTTATCAAAATGAGATTATACTGGTTTCGATGGTTATGAAAAACTTAATAATATATGTGTAATTACAATGAATCTATAGGTAAAGAAACCGATAAAAATATTTTATAGGCTAATATACCGATAAAGCTATTTTATAGATGTATTTACCGATAAATATTATATATTTGCCGCAAAACATACTGCATGAATAGAGGAGTGATTTCAGGAGATGTAATTGCCTATACCAGTCTGAGTAATACAGATAAGACTAACTTTGAAACTGCGGTTAAGCAATTATTAAAGGATATAAATATCCGATTCGGGACATATGGACGCATGATCAAAGGTGATTATTTGGAGTGTTATATTCCTGATCCTGTTAATGCACTCAGGGTCGCTTTGGCCATAAAGAGTTATGTTAAATCTTTTTCACTTGAGTTGAATGATTCAAAAGATAAAAGAATAAATGCATTTAAAACGTATGGGATCAGATTAGCAATTGGTATTGGGGAGATAAGTCGTTTTGATCCGCAAAAAGGTATCATTGATGGAGAAGCTATTTATTTTTCAGGAAGGATAATAGGTGAAAGCAGAACCACATCGGATAAAGAAAGAATTGTTATTAAAAGCACATTGTTTATAAAAACAAATGATGAAAATTTGAATAACGAATTCGAACCATTATTAGCGTTAATTGATGTTTTAGTAAGCAAAGCTACAGCCAGACAATGTAAAGTTCTCTATTTAAAACTAACCGGTAACAATGAAGAAGCAATCGCTAAAAAATTAAAATTATTCCAATCAACAATTAATGAACATTCAACAAGTCTTGGCTGGAATGCAATAGAAAAGGCAGTGTTGCATTTTGAACAAATAATGAAGTTGAAATTATAACAAAGTATGTGTTTAACCGATTTATTAATTCTACAGTTTTTAGCTCATCTGTTAGCTGATTTTACTTTACAAGGTGAAAGATGGGCAACAGATAAAATTGAGAAGGGATTCACTAGCAAATATCTGAAATGGCATATCATGATAGCTTTTACACTTTCATGGGTACTGTCATTTCAATGGTTATTTGTATTTGTATCTATTACAATTGCTTTGTTTCATTGGGTGATTGATGGATTCAAGATAAAATTGACGAACCACCATAGTATTGGCAGGTATTCCTTTTTTATCGATCAGTCATTACACCTTTTAGTAATTATTGGTTTTGTTTTACTTTTCAAATATTTTGTTCCTGCTACACCTGCAATAATTTTACCGGTTAGTACACATTGGCTATTCATTATTACGGGTTATATTTTGTGTACAAAACCCGCCAACATTTTCATTAAAGAAGTGTTCAAAAGTTTTGATATCACTATGGCTACTGAAGGAAACCTCTTAAATGCTGGAAAACTCATCGGTATCAGCGAACGTATTTTAACACTAACATTGATACTATATGGGCAGTTTGACGCAGTAGGTTTTATTATTGCCGGCAAATCAATTATTCGATTTAAAGAAACTGATACCGCAAAGACAGAGTATGTGCTGATTGGCACATTATTGAGTTTTGGAATAGCGATTTTAACGGGCATTGGAATACGAATGCTAAAATAATTTTAATTGAAACACACAGAAAATGAATGACATTTTTTTCAATTCATTAAAGAACAATCAACATGGCAATTTTTTTCTGATTGCCGGGCCGTGTGTGGTTGAAGATGAAGATATGCCGATGGCGATCGCCAGTCAAATCAAGAAGATTACTGACAGGCTGGGAATTCCGTTTATTTTCAAAGCCTCCTACCAGAAGGCTAACCGTACGCGATCGGATTCCTTTACCGGCATCGGGCAAGAAAAGGCGCTCAAACTGATTAATCAGGTTGGGAAAGCTTTGAATATTCCTGTTTTGACAGACATTCATACGGAGGAACAGGCTGCCATGGCAGCGTCCTATGTTGATATGTTGCAAATACCAGCATTTCTTTGCCGTCAGACCGAATTGCTTGTTGCCGCAGGAAAAACCGGAAAGGTCGTCAATATTAAAAAAGGACAGTTTGCATCCGCAGAATCCATGAAATTTGCCGTGCAGAAAGTATTGCAAACAGGCAATTCACAAATTATGCTCACTGAACGGGGTACCACATTCGGGTACAACGACCTGATCGTAGATTTCAGGAACATTCCGGAAATGCAGGCAAACGGAGTTCCGGTTATTGTTGACATCACTCACTCGCTGCAACAACCCAACCAGGCATCGGGTATTACAGGGGGACGCCCTGACCTTATTGAAACCATCGCCAAAGCAGCAATTGCCGTTGGCGCTGATGGCATTTTTCTGGAAACCCACCCTGATCCAGGCAATGCAAAATCAGACGGAGCCAATATGCTGCAAATTGACTACCTCGAAGACTTGCTGGAGAAACTAATTAAAATAAAACAGGCAACCTACTGAATTTCCAAACCTTTGATTCCTCCGGTTTCTTTATGGAACACCACTTTCCATTTGCTGGCAGGCAGGTTGGTTACCACTCCCAGCTGAGAAACGAGACATTGTGTTTCTTCCTGGGTAAACTCGTCAAGCTTAACCGTTACACGCGCCAATTCAGGAATACGGTAAGAAAATCCCTGTACTTTGGTGTCCTTTTCTGCTTTCTTCAGGTAATTGGCAACTGTATTGGTATTTCCAACCCGCTGAATTTTGATGGTAACGACTTTTCCACCTTGTTCATCGAGATCAATCACTCCTTTGGATTTCAGAAATTTGAAAATCGGAATTTCGGTATTGATCTGGTTGGGGATGGGAATATACTTATAACTAAAGGTTAAACTCTTGTGCAGACTGATCCCTGTAAAAAGCTTCAGATATTCCTTCTCCATCGTTTTCAACTGGGTATCCATATACTCCAGGGTTTCCTTGTTATAGTTGACCTCCTGTGTTCCACTGATCAGGTTAAACCGGTTATCTTTAATTTTAGAAATATAATCGGCTGCCTCCTTGGCTTTTTGTTCAGGCGATTTTTCAACGATTGTCCGCTTGTAATACTGACGTTCAACCGTCATGGTATCGATATTGATTTTACGTATGATGGTATCAACCTTTTCGAACACACTCACATCTGCAGAGTATTTAAACAGTTCGCCAAAAGCATCTTTATCGGCATCAGCAAGTGATTCATCCTGCTTCGACAACCTTACAACATTGCTTACCGTGTCAATAGTCTCGTTAAGTGTTCCCAGAATCACCCCTGCATCACTCAGGGAGAGCATTCCCGCCTTCTCCCCTTTTGAGATTTTATCGCCCAGTTCAACAAAATAATATTGATCGGGATCGGGTTCAGGATAGGTTGTAATCGTAATATCACTGATTTTATAATCAATAGAGTTTGTGGGAACGACATTTTTCAATCCGAGGAACCGAAGTGCAAAATCGGCATATGGCCCTTTGTAATTCTCGATACGGTCGATTTTTACATCAATTTTCACCACAGTCCGCGGAAGGGAATAAAAAATCCCTTCCTTGGTTTGCGGCGCTGCATTGTTATCGATGCGCAATACATTGATCTGGGCAACAACCGTTATAGCCATCAGTAATTGAAACATGACAGCCATGGAGATGGTTTTCTTCATAATATGATTTTTAGCGTGTAAATAACAGTTCACGGTATTTCGGCAAGGGCCAGAGTTCGTCATCGATAAGCAATTCCAGTTTATCGGCATGTAACCTGATTTTTTCAAAATATGGAAAAACCTTGTTGCAATAGGCGAATGCTTTTTCCTCCGGTTCATGGATTCGATTAGCATCTTTTCTGGCATCAAGCATCTCATTCACAAAAGTTTTGATTTTATCAACATGCTCGGAAATTTCAGTGATGGTTTCCATCTGGTTTTGAGAAAGTTTTCCATAGGTTTTCAGGTCAAGTACCTGTTTCAACCCCTTTACGTTTTCGATAAGGGTATTCTGATATCGGATAGCCACCGGGATAATATGATTTCCGGCAAGGTCGCCTAAAACACGGGATTCGATCTGAATTTTTTTGGTATAGTTTTCCAGTCTGATCTCGTGGCGGGCAAAGAGTTCTCGCTTTGAAAGAACATTGTTGCGTTCAAATACATCTGCTGATTTTTTCTCCACAAACCCCTTTAAAGCTTCCGGAGTGGTTTTCCGATTTGACAATCCGCGTTTTTCAGCCTCCTGCACCCATTCATCAGAATAATTGTTGCCTTCGAACCTGATCTTCTTTGATTCCTTGCTGTATTTCTTAATTATCTGGAAAAGCGCATCATCTTTCCCCACTTTTTTAGCAATCAGTGCATCCACCTCAATTTTAAACTTGCGCAGCTGATCGGCTACAATAAGGTTTAGTACAATCATAGGCGGCGCACAGGTTTGGGCAGATCCAACTGCACGGAATTCAAATTTATTTCCGGTGAAGGCAAAGGGTGACGTTCTGTTACGGTCAGTATTATCCAGCAATATTTCTGGAATTTTAGGCAGATTTTTCAACAAATCACTGTCAGTTTCAGTCTTTGTCATGACATGTTTATCGGCTTTTTCGATGGCATCAAGCATTTTAGTGAGCTGAGCGCCGATAAAGACCGAAATAATAGCCGGTGGAGCTTCATTTGCACCCAGCCGGTGATCATTGCCCGGTGAGGCAATAATAGCTCTGATCAGATCGGCATGCTCATGCACCGCTTTAAGAATATTAACCAGGAAGGCTAAAAAACGCAGGTTCTCTTTTGGTGTTTTCCCGGGCGACAACAAATTTTCACGCGTATTTGTTGCCAGCGACCAGTTATTGTGTTTACCGGAACCATTTACCCCACTGAACGGCTTTTCATGAAGCAACACTGTAAAATCGTGGTGACGGGCAATTTTATCGAGCAAATGCATCATCAACTGGTTGTGATCGATGGAAAGATTAACCTCCTCGAATACAGGAGCACATTCAAACTGATTGGGCGCCACTTCATTGTGACGGGTTTTAACAGGAATGCCCAGCCGGTGAGCCTCGTACTCAAACTCCTGCATGAAAGCAAGGACCCTTTGCGGAATCGTTCCAAAATAATGGTCCTCCAACTGCTGATCTTTGGCAGAAGAGTGCCCAAACAGGGTTCGTCCGGTTAATACAAGGTCGGGACGTGCCAGGTAAAGCGCCGTATCAACGAGAAAATATTCCTGTTCCCAGCCCAGGGTTGCAAAGACCTTGGTAATATCCTTGTCAAAATACTGACAAACCTCTACGGCTGCCTTATCGATGGAATAGATGGCCTTCAGCAAAGGGGTTTTGAAGTCGAGCGATTCACCGGTATAAGATACAAAAACGGTAGGAATGCACAGGGTACGATCCATAATGAAGGCCGGAGAGGTGGGATCCCACGCTGTATATCCACGGGCCTCAAAAGTACTGCGTATCCCTCCGCTTGGAAAACTTGATGCATCAGGTTCCTGCTGGGTAAGCTCGTTTCCCCTGAATTTTTCAATGCCTTGTCCACCCTCCACCGGGTCGACAAATGCATCATGCTTTTCAGCCGTAGCGCCGGTTAAGGGTAAAAACCAGTGGGTATAATGCGTCGCGCCCTTACTGATGGCCCATGCTTTAATCCCCGCGGCAACCTGATCGGCAATTTTGCGGTCGATTTTCTCTCCTTTATCGATG
>JBAXFM010000124.1:0-14129 GCA_037139855.1 Bacteroidota bacterium | reverse complement strand
TCAGGAGCCTTTGTTTTCAAGGAAACGATTGTTGCCAATGAAATGCTGAAAGACTTTTTAGCAAACAAAGAGAATTAACATCTTATTTTTTCCTGCTGAAAAGCTTTTTTCCCCGGAAAAAAGCTTTTTTTATATATAAAAAGTCGATTTATGGGACTCTTCAACATCTTCTCCCGCGAGAAAAAAGAACGTCTTGACCAGGGATTGGAAAAAACGAAATCCAACATCTTTACCCGGATTTCAAAAGCCATCGTTGGTAAATCAACCATTGATGATGAAGTTCTCGATAACCTTGAAGAAATCCTGGTCACTTCCGACGTTGGGGTTGAAACCACCCTGAGAATCATTGAACGGATACAAAAAAGAGCTTCAAAGGATAAATACCTTGGAACCGGCGAACTGAATAAATTGCTTAAGGAAGAAATAGCCGGATTGCTTCAGGAAAACAACATTCAGGATTTTACGGACTTCTCTGTTCCCGACGATAAAAAACCCTATGTGATTATGGTCGTTGGGGTCAATGGCGTGGGAAAAACCACCACCATCGGCAAGCTGGCAAACCAGTTTAAAAAGTCAGGAAAGTCAGTCCTGCTAGGCGCTGCCGATACTTTCAGAGCGGCAGCGGTAGATCAGATCATCATCTGGGCCGAGCGGGTAGGGGTACCCATCATTACCCAGGGAATGGGGGCTGATCCCGCATCTGTGGCTTACGACACTGTAAAATCTGCCATGGCAAGGGATACCGATGTTGTTATCATTGATACGGCCGGCAGGCTCCACAATAAAATTAACCTGATGAATGAACTTTCAAAGATCAGAAAGGTTATTCAGAAACTCATTCCCGATGCCCCCCATGAAGTATTGCTGGTACTGGATGCTTCTACCGGACAAAACGCCTTTGAACAAGCCAAACAGTTCACTTCAGCCACCGAAGTCAATGCGCTCGCGCTTACCAAACTCGATGGAACAGCAAAAGGGGGCGTGGTGATCGGAATCTCCGACCAGTTTAAAATCCCGGTAAAATACATCGGGGTAGGCGAAGGTATTGAAGACCTCCAGGTTTTTAACCGGGTGGAATTTGTCGACAGCCTTTTCAATTAAACCAAACATTCTTGAAAACAAAATCAAAACCTCACAGAATCGGGCTGGTTTCACTGGGCTGTGCCAAAAACCTTGTTGACTCCGAACTCCTGATGAAACAACTGGAGGCAAATCAGTTCGAACTTGTTTTTGATCCGGTGAACACGGCTCATATCGACACGGCCATCATCAATACCTGCGGTTTTATCAATGATGCCAAGCAGGAATCAGTTGATACCATCCTGCAATATGTGCAGGCAAAGCAAAATAATCTGATCGATCATGTGTATGTGATGGGATGCCTTTCAGAGCGCTATGCCATAAAGCTACGGCAGGAGATACCCGAAGTGGATGCTTTCTTCGGGGTCAATGACCTTAAGAAAATTATCACCCACATTGGCGGCACCTATAAATCACAACTAATTGGTGAACGGAAACTTACAACACCGGCCCATTACGCTTATCTGAAAATTGCCGAAGGCTGCGACCGCAAGTGTTCTTTTTGCGCCATTCCGATGATCCGCGGAAAACATGTCAGCCGGCCAATGGAGGAAATAATCACCGAAGCATCACAACTGGTCAGCGCCGGGGTGAAGGAGATCAATCTCATCTCACAGGATACAACATATTATGGATTAGATATTTATAAAAAACGTCGTCTTCCTGAACTGCTTGACTCCCTTGCCCGCATCAATGGACTGGAGTGGATCCGTTTGCACTATACCTACCCGGATGGGTTTCCTGTTGAATTGCTGGAGGTAGTAAGATCGCATGATAACATTTGCAACTATATCGATATTCCGCTCCAGCACATCAGCGACCGCATCCTTACATCCATGCACCGTGGAATGGATGGAACAACCACCCGGAAACTGGTGGATACCATCCGCAAAACCATTCCAGGTGTTGCGATTAGAACGACCCTCATCGCAGGATACCCGGGTGAAACTGAAAAGGAATTTCGGGAACTCCGGAGTTTTATCGAAGATTACCGGTTCGACAGACTCGGGGTGTTTTCCTATTCCCACGAGGAAGATACCGGCGCTTTTCAACTCAGGGATTCAGTCACTGAAAAGCGAAAAACAGAGCGGGTGGAAGAGTTGATGGCTGTTCAGGAGGGAATCTCCCTTTCACTCAACCAGGCAAAGGTGGGACAAACCATGAAGGTAATGATTGACCGCAAGGAAGGTGATTTCTATATTGCCCGCACCGAGTTTGATTCACCCGAGGTGGATAACGAAGTCTTAATTCATGCGGATGATAAAATATTGGTTCCGGGTGAATTTTGCAATGTTGAAATCACCCGTGCCGAAAGCTTTGATTTATATGCAGAATTGCAATAAATTTGCAGAGTAAAAAAACTTAAGCCATGAGAAAAATTCTTTCGTTCCTTTTAACAATGATCGTCGTTATTCCTTTGCATATGAATGCACAGGTTGCGGCCAATGATTCCAAGCTTCCGGATTCGGTAAACCGGAAAGATGCCACTGGAAATAAAACCGGGTATTGGATTGAAAAATTGGGAGAACTTACCTACAAAGGCGAGTACGCAGCAAACAAAAAGGTGAAAAACTGGATTGGTTATTACCCCAACAACCTGATTTACAAAATTGAATATTTTGAGAATGGTGTAAAAGATGGTATCTCCATTCAATTCGATCGCAAGGGCAAAATGTCGCTGGTCGAAAATTACCGGAATGGATTGGCCCATGGCCAGACTATTTACTATAGTCAGTTCAATGAGTCTCCTTTATCTGAAACTGAATATGCCTATGGAAAGAAAAACGGCCTGTATCGTCAATATTACGACAATGCAAAAATTCAGGAAGAATCCTGGTTTAAGGACAATCTGAAAAATGGTCTTTCCCGGTGGAATAATAAAAACGGTCAGCGGGTGGCCGAATACAATTACAAGGAAGGTAATTTTGACGGATTGCAAAAAACATTCTACGAAAATGATACGCTTCAGACCATCACTAATTACAAAGACAACAAAATGTCGGGAGAATTTAAAGAATACTACCGGAACGGGCAGATCAAGGTATCAGGAAGCTACCTGAATGGACAAAAGGAAGGTACCTGGACTGAATACAATGAACTGGGAAAAGCGGTATTGGTTGCCAGATTTAAAAACGGTGTTGAGCAGTTTAAAAAGTAATTGATGGTCGTTTATACCTGACCCAATGAAAAAACTCAGGAATCCATTCACTCATCTCGAAGGTTACAATTGTTTCGGTTGTTCTCCGCACAATCAGCTTGGCTTACATCTTACCTTCGTCGAGGAAAATGATGAAATTGTAAGCCACTGGAATCCGGATACGAATTTTCAGGGGTATTTCAACATCCTTCACGGAGGCATACAGGCAACACTGATGGATGAAATTGCAAGCTGGACAGTGTATGTCAAGGTGAAAACTGCCGGGTTCACTTCAAAAGCCGAAATCAGGTATCTTAAAACGGTTGGAATGGATCAGGGGCCGATTACCTTGCGGGCAAAAGTAAAAAAAATGCGACGGAATCTGGCAGATATTGAAGTGAAACTTTTTGATAAAAGTAACACCTTGTGTGCAGAAGGGCTTCTTACTTTCTTTACTTTCCCGCTTGATAAATCGAAACAAACCATGTACTATCCCGATCACCGGGAATTTTACGAAAATCCTGAAGAATCAGTCTAAACCTTTCATTTGTTCCTGATGACATAGGATTTTCCGACCGGCTTGGACTTGTAACTGTAGCGGGTTCCATAGCCACTCTTGTTCTTCTTTATTTTCTTCGTCTTGTAATTGCCATTGGCATCACAACCTGCTCTCCTCGATCTGCACGAAGAAGTGGTAAACACCATGCACATCATGATCAGGGCAAGACCGATTGAAAATAGTCGTTTAAGGCTCATTGGAAAGCATTTTAATTTTTGATTGGTAAACCAACTACGCAAAAATAATAAATAAACAGTTACCGTCGATTTTTTCTACTTTTGTATATTAAAGTTTGTGTAGGTTTTATCAATCTTTTCACTTCCCTGACCCAAAGAGGTAAAATTTAATTAATTGAAAAAATGAACATTCGCATATCCCGCTATATTTTATTGCTCTCAGCACTGTTGTCATCATCATTACTATTTGCTCAGTACCCGCCACCGGCAGGCCAACCGGGTACAACGGCCATTTCCAAAGATAGTTCTGCCTTTATTGGCTGGGCAACAACCTGCATCATCGAAAGAGGCTATATTAACATTGCTGATACAACAATTGTTTACAATGGGGTGAACAAAACAACCTATGGGAGCTATCTGTATGGAAGCGGGCCGGCAGATGAGCTGGTTGTAAGCCTTGGCGACCACGGAATGGCATTGCTGGGTTTCGATCCCCCTGTTGTAAACGGTACAGGTCCCGATTTTGCCGTGTTTGAAAATTCATTTGGCGACAACTTTCTTGAACTTGGATTTGTGGAGGTAAGTTCTGATGGACAACACTTTGTTAGATTTCCCGCCGTCTCGCTGACCCAGACAATCACGCAAATTCAAACGTTCGACACCATTGATGCGACCAGGATCCACAACTTTGCCGGGAAATACAGGCATGGCTATGGCACTCCTTTCGATTTGCAAGACATCAGGGACAGCGTCGGCATCGACATCAATAACATCACTTACGTGAAAATCATCGATGCCATTGGCACGATTAAAGTTCCTTTTGCCACAACAGATTCACAGGGACATAAGGTAAATGACCCATGGCCAACCCCTTTTGATACCGGAGGCTTTGATCTTGATGCAGTTGGAGTTATTCACAACCATACCGAGGGAATAAACGATGTACACAACTTGTCGTCTATTCTTCTATATCCGAACCCTGTAACCGATAAAATGACGGTCAATACCAGGATTTTCACAAATGTAAAATTAATAGTCTCTGATCCTGCCGGTAATATTTTGACCGAATCTATGATCACCGGGAAAACCATTCTTGATCTTTCTTCCTTCTCATCCGGTATTTACATTGCCAGTTTTTCATTGAAGGATGGCAGTTCGGTAACAAAGAAAATTATCAAATATTGAGACCAGCCGATTCCCCGACATTTTTACTTCAATTAACCCTTAGGATACTGCTATTTGCATGCAGCCTTGTCATCACACCTGTGTATCTCACCGCTCAAAATCTCAAAGCTGATACCCTGAGTCTTCCTGAGTTTGAGATCAAAGCAAATTTCATCATCGACAACCAGGGATTTAAAAGAGTGAGGATGGATTCGAGCCTTTTTATTCCCAACCTTAGCGCCGACCTGTCATCCATTCTGTCGCAACACTCATCCATTTTTATCAAATCTTATGGCAACGGGACCCTGGCCACCCCGTCATTTCGTGGCACCTCGGCCCAGCATACCCAGGTTGAATGGAACGGGATCAGTCTGAATTCTCCCATGCTCGGTCAAATGGATTTCTCGCAGGTGCCGGTCGCTCAGTTTGATGGACTTGAAATATTGTATGGCGCTGCAGGTATCTCAAGAACAAGCGGGGCATTTGGTGGTGTGATTGACCTTGTTACAACTCCAGACTGGAACAATAGATTTAAGTCATACCTTGCACAAACAATCGCAAGTTTCGACAATTACATCACCAATGTGAATGTTGCCGTAGGAGGCAAATCCTTCCAATCGCATACAAAATTCAATTATGCTTCAGCCCTGAATAACTTCCCGTTTACCGATGACCGGGGGAATATTGTGAACCAGCAAAATGCCTCCTTTACACTATCTGGCTTATCGCAGGAACTGTTTTGGAAACTCAGAGACAAACATCTTTTTTCAGCTAAGATATGGTACTCCCAGGATGACAGGAATCTTCCTCCAACAACCCAGAATATTGATACTGCAAAAATTGAAACACTGAAAGATAAAGCGTTACGGGCTGTGATTGAATATAAATACATTAAACCGGTATGGAACCTTCTTGTCCGCTCTGCCCTCAATGATCAGTATATGAATTACACCAACAGTATTCTTGAATTGAATTTAAGCCATAAATCCTATTCCTGGATTAACAGGGTTCGATTCGCATATTCAGGCATCAGGAACCTTACCATCAGGCCCGGGATTGATTTTACGTATGATTGGGTCAAATCCGATGATTATGAAGGAATTAAAACCAGGACGACAACCAGTCTCTTCCTTGAAATCATCCATGACCTTCATAAAAAGATCAAATCTTCGCTGGTTCTCCGGGATGACCTGATCGACGGAAAATTCAGTCCTATCATTCCGGCGCTGGGCATTGAGTACCGCCCCTTTAACAAAATAAATCTTGCATTTTCGGGAAACCTGGCACGAAATTACCGCTCTCCGACACTCAATGAACTTTACTGGATTCAATTCGGAAATCCAAACCTTAAACCTGAGCGGAATTACTCACTGGAGGCAGGAAGTACGTACAATTTCGGAACAAAAAATAAAATGCTGTACCTTGAAGGAAGTGTAGCCGCCTATTATTCGTGGATTTATGATATGATTACCTGGACCAATGTGGGCGGAGGACTTTATCAGCCGGAAAATATCGATGAAATTCTGGCCCGTGGCATTGAATTGGGATTGAACATCAATTTACACCTATGGAATTTTAAATTCGGTTTAAAGAATAACTATAATTTCTGCCGCTCCACCTATGAAAAGGCAAATTCAAAATATGACGACAAAATAGGAAAGCAGCAGCTTTATATCCCGGTGAACACCTTTAACAGTACGTTCTCTGCCGAACGCTGGAACTTCTATTTCAACTACAACTGGACCTTCACCGGTGATCGGTTTATCGGGGTTGACAACCTTTCCTATATGCCTGCATACAACTTGTCAAATATTATTTTCGGAAAGAATATACACATTGAACATTTTATTTTATCTTTACAAATTAATATTAATAATCTGTTTAATCTGGATTATCAATCAATACAAGACCGGCCAATGCCTGGAATTAACTACGCATTCACAATAAAACTGGCCTTTCCGGGCGCAAAACGGCAATAGATTGTTTAACAAATTATCTGAAAGTGAAGAAGAATCAATCCTTATATCTATATAATTTCACACTTCTCTGCTCATTCATAGCTCTTTCAATACTGCCATCTGCCTGCTCTAAAGACCCGATTCGACCGGTCACAGTTGATCCGGGCGATACAGTCAAGGCAACCACTTACGAAAATGGCATATTTGTCGTAAACGAGGGAAATTACAACTGGGGCAATGCATCTGTTACTTACCTGAATAATAGCAGCAACACGGTCATCCAGGATATTTTCAACAAATCAAACAACAGAAGCCTTGGAGATGTGGCTGAATCAATGACCATCGCCGGCAGCCTTGGGTACGTGTTGATCAACAACTCAAACAGGATTGAAGTTGTTTCCCTCAAAGATTTTAAGTCTGTTAAAAGAATCGAAGGGCTGCATTCACCAAGATACCTTCAAATAATTGACTCGAACAAGGCATATGCAACCAATCTGCAGAATTATATTTCCATCATCGATCTTCATACCAATACGGTAACCGGAACCATTAAAACAACAAGCTGGACCGAAAATTTGATCCGGTATGATAAATACATGCTGGTTACATCCATCGGAACTTTTAATGCCACCAGCGCAGTTCGAAAGCCACAGATTCTGATCATTGATGCACAAACAGATGCCATTGTTGACAGCATGCAAACCGGTAAAGAACCGATTGGCATCGTGATTGATAAAAAACAAAAAGTATGGGTATTGTGTTCAGGTGGTTACGACAACTTTGAAGCGCCTTCACTCATGAGGATCAACCCCGAATTACGCATTGTTGAAAAAGTGTTCACTTTTCCTGACCCCAAGCTGGTTCCCAGCCGATTGTGTATGAATCCCGGGGGCGATACCATCTATTTCTTAAAGGGTGGCGTCTTCCAGATGCCTGTTACATCAGCTTCATTGCCTGCCCAGCCACTGATCAGCGCTGATGGCCGCCTCTTCTATGGATTGAATATTCATCCTGTCACTGGCAGGATATATGTCAGTGACGCAAAGGATTACGTGCAAAATGGCACCGCTTACCAGTATACCGTTCAGGGTAATCTGGTTAAACAATATACCACGGGCAGAATCCCCGGGTCATTTTGCTTTACCAAAAATAGCAGTAAATAAGCTCATCCGGCCATTATCTCAGCCACTATTTCTTTGAATTCACTCAATATCATGGCGGTAGCGCCCCATATGATGTTTTGATTGATGAAATAGGAGGGAACCTTGAGCGAAAATCCAAGACTGAGTTTCATCTTCTTCATCTGGCGGTTACTTTCGTCAAGCAAATCTTCAAGTTTTATCTCAATAATTTTCGCCACCTCTTTCGGATCAGCAGTGAAGAGAGGGCGGGAGGTCTGGTAACCAACAACCGGAGTAACCTGAAAATTGCTTGGAGGTATGTACATTTCCGTCAGTTGTCCGATAATCTGGACCTGCCCGGGATCGATTCCGATTTCTTCCTGTGATTCGCGTAGTGCTGTATATATCAGACTTTCATCTGTTTCCTCAAATTTACCGCCAGGCAAACTGATTTGTCCACTGTGAACTCCGCCATATTCCGGACGAAGCATCAACACCATCCCAATACTGCCCTCTAACGGATATAATAATATTAGCACACTGCTTTGCCTGGCATCATCAGGGGGTGAAAGACGCATTAATTCCTGGATGCGCGCAAGCGACGACATCTTTAATTGGGCAGTTCTGCCGGGCAATGGCTTCTGTAATCGATTTCCAAGTAATACGACAAATTCCTTAAACTCCATGACTCCTTATGAATATCAAACCAAAGGTACGGTTTTGAAACCATATTATTTGTAATTTTGCATTTGAAAAATAAGGACAATGGTCAAGCATAAAGATAATCCGTCTTCCATTCAACAGGATAGTTCAGCATTACAGCGGGGACTCATCCTCTACAACGATGATGTTAATACATTTGATTTTGTAATTGAAACGCTGATCGATGTTTGCAACCATGAACCAGAACAGGCCGAGCAATGTGCATTGATTACCCATTTGAAAGGCAAATGCAACGTTAAAGCCGGAGATTATTACGAAATGAAGCCAATGTACGATGAGATGACTTTCCGCGGTCTGACGGTTTCGATCGATTTTTTATAGGATAAACGGCAACACAGCCTTTCTTTCAGCAGGATATTCAGGAAATGTTTCTTTATACCATTTATGATGATGCAACGCCCGTGGCATCAGGTTGACCAATGTCCAAACAGCAAAGGCGAGCGCAGGTGAACACCAGGTCATTAAGGCAAACCCGAACCACTCAACGATTTCGCCAAAATGGTTGGGACACGACACGAGTTGGAAAAAACCTTTCCTTGGAATGATATAGCCGGTTTCACCAGGTTTTCTAAGGTGAATCAGAATATTGTCAGATTGCCAGTTGATAAACATGCCAAAAATGAAAACGGAGATACCCCCAATAAAACGAAGATCATATAAATAGGAGAGTGGGTACTGTGCTTCCGTTGCCATTGAACCCAGATAATATCCATTGATGAATCCATTCACGAAATTGAAGCCAATGGCCATGAAGACGATTGCCATAGGCATCTTTTTTCCTTTGGTATGAATTCGAAAAGGAAAAATCAAGGTACGGTTTACGTAATGCAACACCCATATGCCAAAAAATATCCAGGTAACAAGTGGCCGACTGCCTGAACCTAAGAGGAAAAATCCGGAAAATACAAGCAGGGCTGGAAGTTCCATCAGAATCCATCCAACCCGGTTGTCGATGAGTGCACCCCAGGCTTTTGTCGTATGGCGGCCATATGGGGCTACCACCCTGATTACGATAGGAAAAATGAAGATGGCAATAGCAATCCAGGCATAAACAATCAGGTAAAAGGTAGTATCTTTCATGTATCAGCAATTAACGTATGTGGCCATTATCTTTAAGCCAGGTTAAGAAATCTTTGATGGTTTCGGTGAGCGGACGAGGATTATAATCTAATTCCCGTCTTGCTTTGTCATTGCTGATCATACGGTTACCTTCTGAAATGATGGTAAGTGATTCGCTGGTGTATAATGGTTTGGTCCCTGATAGCTTGCTGAATAGGGTGATAAAAGGCAATCCGACCCTGGCAATCCACATTGGCAAAACAGTATTAACCGTTTTTCGTCCGGTATGAAATTGAATTAACCCTGAGAATTCCTCCAAGCTGTGCCAATGCCCTGAAAGAAGATATTTCTCACCGGTTCTTCCTTTGTCAATGGCTGCAATGGCTGCGGAAACAACGTCTCTCACATCAACCCAGTCATAACCGCCGGGAACCAGGGAAGGTATCTTGTGATTGTAAATGTCAATAATCGCACTTCCGGTAAGAGAAGGTTCGGGGTCAGCAGGGCCGATAATTGCAGTTGGGCTGATGACCAGTGCATCAAGACCGTTTTTTACAGCCTCCATCACGGCTCGCTCCCCGGCTGCCTTCGATCTGTCGTACGCAAAACCTTCGTCGAAAACAAGGGGTCTGGTTTCATTCAGTGGTTCAAGCTGTGGCTGTTGCTGAAAAGCATGGATGGAACTGAAATGAATAAACCGCTTTACTTTGCATTCAACAGCTGCTGCAAGCATATTTTTGGTCCCTTCTGTGTTTATCCGGGCAACCATCCCATCCGGATCCCCGGTGATGGAGATTTTAGCCGCAAGATGAAACACCACATCAACGTCGGTTAGTAAAGGGATCAATGATGCTTTATCAAGAAGATCACCTTTAATAATCGTTACCGGGATAAATTTAAGTCCTTGATTATGATGATGAGTAAGCGCTTTTACCTTATGTCCTTGTTCAAGCAGGGCCTCACAGAGATTTACACCAACATGTCCGTTGGCGCCAGTTACAGCAATTTTCATTCGTGTATATTATGTTGATTGGCAAAAATAGGAATATTTCTTTGGAAGAGTTGTGTATTATTTGTTTATAGCGTAATTTTAAACCCATTAAAAAGCCACAAAGTTATTATTCACATAAATAAGGAAATTATGAAAACGATCGTCAAGATTTTTTACTGGTTACTGGGCATCATAGCTGTATTGGTGCTTGTTGCATTCCTCTTGCCAAAAACCTATCAGGTTGAAAGGCATACTTTTATTAAATCAAGTCCTGCTGTTATCTACGGACTTACCAGCAATTTCCAGCAATGGCATCTCTGGGTTCCATGGACGAGGGAGATTGATTCTACTGCTACTTTCGAAATGACCGGACCGGCTGCTCAGGTTGGAACATCCTGGGTATGGAACGGAAAAATTTTAGGCAACGGAGAAATGGTGCTTACGGAAGTCCTTCCCGGCCAGCTTGTCGGGTATGATTTAGCATTTCAGCAGGGTAAATACCGGTCAAAAGGTAAAATTGTCATTGAAAGTCAAGGAGATTCCGCTAAAGTTTCATGGATCGATGAAGGTGATTTGGGCTACAACCCGATCAACCGTTATTTTGGGCTGTTTATGGGCAAAATGATGGGACCTGATTTTGAAAAAGGGCTGGCCAAGTTGAAAAAGGTTGCAGAAGAACGCAACAGCTGGCCTAAAATAGAAGAAACCGTAGTACCTGTGCAGACTGTAATCATGGTCCTTGATTCAGCCGGGCCTAAAGAGTACACTGCCGTGATGGGCAAAGCCTATGGCGAGCTTTATGGATTTCTGAAGATGAATAAACTTGTTCAGGCTGGAGCTCCGTTTGCCACTTACCTGAAATGGGACTCGGTAACCATGTTTTCGGTCTTGAATATCTGTATTCCGGTTGAAAAGGCAGATAAAGGCAAAGGCCGCATCCAGGTAAGTTCATTCCCGGAACATAAAGCCGTCAAAGCTATTTATTTTGGATCCTACAGCAAAATGGAACCTGCTTACCGGGCGGTGGCTCAATACATCAAGGATTCGGAACTGGTAGAAGCCGGAGGACCATCAGAGATTTATATTACCAATCCTATGATGGAAAAAGATACCGCCAAATGGGAAACACATATTTCTTTCCCGGTGAAATAAATTGATATACCAATGTGTTACCTGAAAGAGGCTGTCTCAAAAGTCCTTTTACCGCGGAGATACGCAAAGAATGCGCAAAGTTCAGCAGTGCTATTCTGTTGAAATATAACACTTAGCGGTTCTCTGCGGTTTCCCTCAGCGGTTCTCTGCGGTTAAAATTTCCACTTTTGATACAGCCTCTTTTTTTTACATTTCAAGTATCAACCGGCTGATTATTCGCTATATTTGGTTTGTCATACGCAGGAGCGTCACAATCAAATTTTATCTTATGAAAAAGTTGGTACTGTTATTTTGTCTATGGCTTGTTTCTACAACTCTTTTTTCCCAGTGGACATGGCAAAACCCTTTGCCTCAAGGGAATTATCTGACCACTGTATGCTTTCCAGATGCCAATACCGGTTATGCTGCCGGTGACCTTGGCACCATTATCAAAACCCTTGACGGTGGCTCAACCTGGACTATTCTCACCAGCGGTGTGACGTGTACTTTATATGCTGTATACTTTACCGATGCCAGTACCGGCTATGTTGCCGGGTACAATGGAACGATCCTGAAAACCACGGATGCAGGGTTGTCGTGGGTTCCGTTATCAAGCGGAACAAATGAATGTTTAACGTCCATTTTCTTTACGGATGCTTTAACAGGCTATATCACCAGCAATTCCGGATCTCCTTCTGCAAATGGAATTATCTTGAAAACCATCAACGCCGGCACGACCTGGACCGCTTTCTCCAGTGGGACAACGCATCCGTTGGAATCAATATACTTTACCAGTCCTGACACGGGATATGCAGTAGGCCTTGGCGGAATTATCATTAAAACCATCGATGCAGGCCTGAGTTGGTCTGTTTTAATCAGCGGGACAACAAGTAACCTGAATTCGGTTTGTTTTACCGACGCCAACACCGGTTATGCCGTGGGCTACCTGGTCATGTTAAAAACAACAAACGCAGGCGCTACATGGTCTGTAATGCAGAGTGGGATACCATTCTCGTTTCTGTTAACATCCGTTGCCTTTTCGGATGCAAACAATGGCTATGCAATTGGAGGAGAATATATATTAAAAACCACGAATGGCGGTACAACCTGGACTACTTTGACCGGGGTGACCACGAATAGCGTGAGTTCTGTTTGCCTGGCCGATGCAAATACGGCCTACATTGTGGGTGGAACTCTTTTAAAAACCACTAATGGAGGAACAAACTGGACAACATTTTTGAGTGGCACAACCAATAATTTTTATTCAGTTCACTTTCCCGATACCCAAACAGGTTATGCAGTGGGTTACAACGGAACCATGGCAAAAACCATCGATGGAGGAGTTAACTGGACGGAGTTATCGAGCGGAACAACAAACCGGTTATATTCAGTTTTCTTTACCAGTGTCAATACTGGTTTTGCAGTGGGATGGCACGGAACACTATTGAAAACCGTCAATGGCGGCATCACCTGGGCGGCTTATCCGATCAGTACCGATGATTGGTTGTATTCGATTTATTTCACGGATGCCAATACCGGCTATGCGGTAGGGGGGTACTATGCCAACGAGGGGACCATCCTCAAAACCACGGATGGCGGTATAACCTGGACTACTTTAACAAGTGGAACCACCGAGGATCTGTATTCAGTTTACTTCACCGATGCCAGTACCGGGTATGCCGTGGGCGCCTGGGGAACCATGTTGAAAACAGTGAATGGAGGCTCCACCTGGTCAGGATTATCAAGTGGGACCAATAAGAATTTGCGATCCGTTCAATTTACCGATAACAACACCGGTTATGTCGCCGGTGACGCCGGAACCATATTAAAAACAAACAATGGTGGTGCAACCTGGGTTGCAATGCCAAGTGCAACAACCAGTATTCTGAATTCAATTTTCTTCACGGTCGGCACCACAGGTTACGCGGTGGGTGAAAATGGGACTATCATAAAAACGGTCAATGGCGGTGCAGAATGGGGAGCCCTCTCGAGCATTACAAATAGCATGTTGTACGCAGTTTACTTTACCA
>JBAXFM010000123.1:0-14143 GCA_037139855.1 Bacteroidota bacterium | reverse complement strand
AACATGTGATTACAAGATTAAAGATTTCTATCTTCGTTCTTTCGCTCTCTGATTCATTCACTAAAAATTACTAATTATGAAAAAACTGTACTTACTACTTTGCTTGTTTTGTTTAACAGGATTTGTTTCTGCACAAACCTATCTCTCAGAGGATTTCAGCGCGGGCGTTATGCCCCCCACCGGATGGTCCATTCTAAACCAACCGGGTCAATGGGCCATTGCCCAAAGCAATAAGGCAGGAGGCTCAGCCCCTGAAGGAAAATTCACCTACGTCCAGGCTGTTGCCGTAACACGACTTATCTCTCCGGTGGTTGATCTCACTGGTCTGACCACTGTAACGCTGATGTTCAATTTCATGTATGACTGGTACTCAAATCCTGCCCCAAAACTGGGAATAGCTACCCGAACCGGTACCGGCGCCTGGACTTCTGTTTGGGAAATCACGCCGACAGCCAACGTTGGCCCAAAAACCCAGGTAATTTCGATCTCGAACGCCGATATTGGTCCCGGGTTTCAGTTCTGCTTTTATCTTGATGGAAATTTCTACAATCTTGACTACTGGTATGTTGACAATATTTTACTCGAAACACCACCGGCCCTTGATGCAACCCTCACCAGCATCAAATTACCGCAATACCTCGCTGCAAATGTTCCTGCTACATTGACAGGAAATGTAAAAAATATGGGCGCCACTCCCATCACCTCATTCGACATAGGTTATTCGGTTGACGGAGGCGCACAGGTGGTTGCTTCGTTCACTGGTCAAAACCTGGCGCTTGGTGAATCGTATAACTTCACACACAGTGTTCCCTTGGTCTTTACCAACCCGGCAACATATAAAGTGGACGTAAAAGTTCAGAATGTTAATGGTGGAATTGACCCCAACCCTGCAAACGATTCATTGTCGGCCTATATCGGTGTTGTTCCCTGGATCCCCACCAAAAAGGTGTTTTGTGAAGAGGCGACAGGCACCTGGTGCGGATGGTGTGTGCGGGGCATCTGTTTTATGGATTACATGGCCGAAACCTATCCAACAGCCTGGATTGGCGCAGCCGTTCACAATGGCGACCCCATGGTGGTTACGGCCTGGGATGCTGCGATTCCAAACATCATTCCCGATTTTGTCGGATACCCGAGTGGTACCATCAACCGGGTGAAAGGACTCGACCCGGAAGAGTTCGAACAAGGATATCTTGAAGAAATTCAAACGATTTCTCCGGCTACGGTCGAAATCGTTAATTTCTCATGGAATCCAACCACAAGGGCGGTATCTTTTGATGTTAAATCAGAATTCATTACCGATATCACCCATGAGCTTCGGTTCGGAGCTGTTATTCTGGAAGATAGTTTATACGGAACAACCTCTACCTGGGCCCAAACCAACTATTATGCCGGCGGCTCCAATGGTCCGATGTGCGGATTTGAAGCCAAACCGGCAACCATTCCGGCTGTTGATATGCATTACGACCACGTTGGCAGGGCCATTCTGAACACGCCTTACGGAACAGCCGGAAGTATTCCTCAGCCAATTGCCGCCGGCGCAATTCTCTCCTATCATTACGATTATACCATTCCGGCTGCATGGAACTACAATCGGCTCCATTTTATCGGACTGTTGATGGACCAGACCTCCGGCACCATTCTCAATGCAAACAATGAGGTGATCTGGGTTGGTACAAGCGAACTGAACAATGACCTGCGGCTCCGTGTTTTTCCAAACCCAGCCGATGATAAAACCACCGTACAGTTTACCCTTGATAAACCCGGAAAGGTTTCTGTCAGAATGTTTGATTTACCGGGCAATTGTCTTTTGACCATAAACCCTGCTGAATATCAAACCGGGACAAATAAGGTTGATCTTGACGTCAGCAGATTAAACCAGGGATTCTACTTCGTGGAAGTTTCTGTAAATGGTCACAGCAACATTCACAAAGTCGCCGTAACACGATAATTGTATCGGCGATGAAACCATGATTTTCATGCAAACTCCCGGGGATGGTTAAGGATCAAGGAATTTCCATTAAACGAATTTACTTCCTTGGAATATTGGTATTTATTATTACTGCTTGGTTCTCTGTTGGATACAACCATTTTGACGAGCATTTCCAAATTCTTGAGTTTGCCGGTTTGAAACTTGGGCTTACAGAAAAAGCAAACCTTCCGTGGGAGTATGGATGCAAGATGCGCCCGGCCCTGCAACCTTTGATCGTATATTGCATTTATAAAACGATATCGGTTGCAGGGGTTACCGACCCGTTCGTTATCGCCTTCTTCGTTCGCCTGTTCTCTGCAATTCTTACACTGGTGAGTATTCACATGGTCATCAGGATGGTTGCGCCGGATATTTCGAATCGGAAATTGCTTTATGCCTTCCTGCTCCTTTCCTTCTTTCTGTGGTTCGTTCCTTACAACAGTGTCCGGTTTTCATCCGAAACGATTGCCGGCAGAGTATTTCTGATCGGACTGGCATGGTTCTTCCTTAAAAAGAAACTAAAGGGGGTTGATTATCTGCTGACCGGGGTTTTGCTGGGAATATCATTCATCACACGCTACCAGGTAGCTTTTATGATCCTTGGATTTGCTGCATGGCTGGCAATAATCCAAAAACCAGGGATCAGGAAATTACTGATGTTCTGCACAGGCATCATCCTGGTCTTTGGATTGGGTGTGCTTGCAGACAGGTGGTACTATGGTGAATGGACAATCACCTCCTGGAATTATTTCCAGCAGAACATTCTCCTTGACAAAGCATCAGGCTTTGGCACCAGTCCATGGTGGTATTATATTGAACAAACTTTCATGAATGCCATTCCACCGCTAAGCCTTGTTTATATTCTGGCTGTGTTCCTGTATATCATTTATTACCCAAAGGACATTCTCACATGGACCATGGTTCCGTTCCTTGCAATCCATTTCCTGATACCACACAAAGAGATCAGATTTCTGTTTCCGCTCATCGGGTTTCTTCCGGTCATGATCATCAGGGTTGCCGATGTCATTCTGAAGAAAAAAGGGACTGAAATACTGGACCACCGGATAACGAAAATTTCTGTTAAACTCTTCTGGTATATTAATATATTGATGGTGATCGTTCTTGCCTTTCGTCCAGCCGATGCTCAGATATCTTTGTTTCAAAAACTCTGGAGCGATTACCCGATGCCAGCTAAATTATATTTCACCGGTGACAACCCATATTACAGAGCAAACGCCGACATCTGTTTTTATAAAAGGAAGTCACTTGTATGTCAACGGGTGGATTCTTTCCAAATGGTCATCCCTTCGCGTGATACCGTCAGTCTGATTGTTACAGATAAACCTGGATTGCCGGTGGATTCACCATTCACCCCTGTGCTGATTTACTCTTCTTTTCCTCAGTGGGTAAGCAATTTTAATTTCAACCATTGGATAGAGCGTACCAGTTTTTGGTACATTTATGAACTGAAAACAACACCAAAACAGCAATAACTTCCCATGGTGAAAAAGGATATCCTGAATAGTTTTACAATTTTCGTTGCGATCATCACCCTGATCACTTTTATTCTCAACATGGTCAATGGAAGATTCCATCTGGGTGATTTCATGGTTTACTATACAGCAGCTGAAAACTTAATTTCCGGTAAGCCAATTTATCTGGTTTCTTTTTACAGTGGAAGCGGGTTTTACAAATACAGCCCGACAACTCTATTCATTTTCCTGCCATACGTATTCTTTAATTTCAAAACTGCTGCGGTAATTCACTTTTTTATTCTCGGAATTGCTTACTGGTATACATTAAACCTGATCCGTAAGTTGATCGAAGACTATTTCCCTCTTGAGAATATAAAACATGTATATTTTTTACTTTCTGTTTCCTTTGTTTGCATCCTGATCCATTTTACCAGAGAAATGTATCTGGGCAATGTCAACATTCTGTTATTGATGTTATGCTGCCTTTCCATCAGGAATATCCTTACAGGGAAAGCTATGCAGGGTGGCATGCTGCTCGGAATTGTGATTATAACGAAACCTTATCTTGCAATTCTGCTGCTTCCGTTGTTACTGAGAAGGAAATGGAGGGTGATCGGCTGGTTATGCCTGACTGCCGCCTGCGGATTGATCATTCCATTCATATTCTTCGGACCACTGAGGGGAATGGATATCTATGGAGAATGGGTAAAATCAATTATGATTCATGGGGAGGATTTCCCTGGAAAAACCTCCATTGACTACTTTATCAGATTTCATATTCCGTCATGGCCTGAATGGGGAATTCTTGTTGTCTTTTTCTTTATTTGTAGTATCGTCATCATGTTCATCCTGCGTAATATTCGCATGGAAAAACAGAAAGAAACGGATACTTCCATTTCTGATATGAACTTCATCTTCGAATGGTTTTTACTCATAGCCCTTCTTCCGAACCTTATTAAAGCTGATTGGGTTCTGCTTTTGTTCAGTACACCGCTGATCATGCTCATGATATTCGATATTGTATCCCGAAAAAAGTACGTTTGGATAATTGTACTGATCCCCATTCTCTTTTTTTATGGAGCCAATTCCGACGACCTTCTGGGCAAAGCTGTCTCGCACACGATTTTGGAATCGGGGTTTATGGGATTAAGCAATTTTCTGCTGGTGATGGTCTCGCTATGCATGTTCCTTTCCTTACGATCTTCTGCCCATACTTCCGCTTTATCCGGTCGAGTGTCTGGTAAAGATTGACCATCTCCACGTTATCATCGAACATGTTGAGTTGCGGATTTCCCGAGATGAGGTTGCTGAAGCGCACGCCGATGAGGCGAATCAACATGCGGCGCTGGTAGAGACGATCGAATAGTTCCTTTACCACCGGGATGAGTTGGTGGTCGAAGGCTGTGTAGGCCACCTGCTTTTGCAGGGTGTGGGTATCGAAATTCGAGTAGCGGATCTTCACCGTGATGCAGGATGTGAGTTTTTGTTTGTCGCGAAGCTCAAACGATATCTTCTCCACCATCTTCACCAGGATTTCCTTCATCTGCACAATGTCGATGCTGTCCTGCTCAAAGGTATTTTCTGTACTCACCGATTTGGCTTCATGATAGGGACGTACCGGTGTGGTATCGATGCCATTGGCCTTCTCCCATATCACGAGGCCATTTTTGCCCATCACCTGTTCCATCATACCGACCGGAATATGGCTGAGGGTGTCAATGGTCACTACTCCCATGGAACGAAGCAACCGGTAAGTCTTCTCCCCTATTCCCGGAATTTTGCGGATCGACAGTGGAGCCAAAAAAGGGTGCACCGCATTCGGCCCCACGTACAACTCCCCGTTGGGTTTGGCCTCGCCTGTGGCGATCTTGGATACCGTCTTGTTCACCGACAGCCCGAAGGAGATCGGCAATCCGGTATTTTTGATGATGCTTTCCCTCAACTCGTGTGACCATTTCTGTAAACCGAAAAAGCGGTCCATCCCGGTCACATCGAGATAATGCTCATCGATGGAAGCCTTCTCATACAACGGAGCTTTTTCGGCAATGATCTCGGTCACCGTGTGCGAATATTTCGAATAAAGTTCCATGTCGCCCCGAACGAGGATGGCATCGCCACACAACGCCCGGGCCATTTTCATCGGCATGGCCGAATGTATGCCAAACTTCCGTGCCTCATAGCTGCAACTTGCCACAACCCCACGGTCGGAGGTACCACCGATGATCACCGGTTTTCCCAGCAACTCCGGGCGGAGAAGCCGCTCCACTGACACGAAAAAAGTGTCGAGATCAAGATGTACGATATTGCGTTGCAGAATCGCCATTTATTTTATTATCTTTGCCATGTTTTTAATCAAATTTACGACGATAATATAATCATAAATTTTCAAAAAGCAAAAAAATGTTTTTCAGCAACAACATCAAATTCTTAAGAAAACGGCGTGAGCGCACCCAGGACGACATCGCCGTTGCCCTCAACATGAAACGCTCAACCCTTAGCGGATACGAGAACAACATTGCCCAGCCGGGCTTCGAAACCCTGATTGCCTTCTCTAAATATTATAATGTAGCCATTGACACGCTGATCAGGGTCGATTTGGCTAAAATTTCGGAAAGCCAGCTCCGCCAACTGGAACGCGGCTACGATGTTTTCATCAAGGGTTCAAATCTCCGCATTCTCACCACAACCGTTGGCTCTGATAATGAAGACAACATTGAACTCGTTTCGGAAAAAGCAAAGGCAGGCTATACAGGAGGGTTTGCAGATCCTGAATACATCAGCATTCTGCCCACTTTCAGGCTGCCATTTTTATCCAGGCAAAAAAAGTACAGAACGTTCCAGGTCAATGGAGATTCTATGCTGCCCATCCCCCATGGATCTTGGGTTACCGGGGTTTACATCCAGGATTGGACAACACTTCGTGACCGGGATGCATACATCATCCTGACCATGGAAGAAGGTATTGTGTTCAAAGTGGTTGAAAACCGGATTAAAACCGAAGGGAAACTTTTGCTGCACTCACTCAATCCGCTGTATGAACCGTATGATATCAATGTCAGGGATATCCGTGAAATCTGGCAATTCGTGCATTATATCAGTCCGACAATCCCTGAAAATCTCAACTCTGAAAATTATCATCTCGTTGAAACCGTTAAACAGTTACGCCAGGACATTCAAGTCATTCAAACCCGGCTCAATATCTGATTGAATAACACAAAAAAAATTATAAATATGTCGGATTCAGAAAAAGCATTAACTTGCTGTGCCATTTTTTCCATATATTTGTTAAATCGTTAGTAAAAACCAAAACCTCAACTCCATGAAAGTCTCTATTGTAGGATCCGGTTATGTCGGATTAGTAACCGGCACTTGTTTTTCAGAAGTAGGAATCGATGTTACCTGTGTGGACATTGACCAGAAAAAAATTGAAAATCTCAAAAATGGTATTATTCCGATTTACGAACCAGGACTCGAAGAGATGGTTCATCGGAATATGAAAAGAAACCGTATTCAATTCACAACAAACATCGCTGAGGCGCTCGAAGATTGTGAAGTGATTTTCAGCGCGGTAGGAACACCACCAGATGAAGATGGAAGCGCTGACCTTCAGTATGTTCTTAGTGTGGCAAGAGATTGCGGTAAACACATGAAAAATTATTTGCTTATTGTCACGAAAAGCACTGTACCCGTTGGCACGGCTGAAAAAGTAAGGAAAGCCGTTCAGGAAGAGCTTGATAAACGCGGTGTGCATATTGAATTCGATGTGGCTTCAAATCCTGAATTTCTGAAGGAAGGAGCAGCCATTGATGATTTCCTTAAGCCCGATCGTATCGTCGTAGGATGCAATTCTTCCCGTGCTGAAGATCTGATGAAAGAACTCTACCGGCCTTTCACCTTAAATGGGCATCCGATTATTTTCATGGACATTACCTCTGCGGAGATGACAAAATATGCAGCCAACTCCATGCTTGCCACCAAAATCAGTTTTATGAATGATGTTGCCAACCTTTGCGAAATTGTAGGCGCCGACATAAACATGGTTAGAAAAGGAATCGGTTCAGATACCCGCATTGGCAACAAATTCATCTATCCCGGAGTTGGTTATGGCGGATCATGTTTTCCAAAAGACGTTAAAGCTTTGATCCATACCGCAGATGACTACAAATACAGTCTGCGGGTTTTGAAAGCCGTTGAAGCAGTAAATGATGATCAGAAAGCTGTTTTGTTCAACAAAATGATGAAACATTATGGTGGCGACCTGACAGGAAAAACCGTTGCCATATGGGGATTATCATTTAAACCTCAAACTGACGATATGCGTGAGGCTCCATCGCTGGTGATCATCAAAAAGCTGCTAGATGCCGGTGTAAAAGTTAAAGCCTATGATCCTGTTGCCATTCATGAAACCCAACGGGTGTTGGGAGATAAGATTTATTATGCTCCGGATCAATACGATGCGCTTATCGATGCAGACTGTTTGATGCTTGTAACGGAATGGCCGGAATTCAAATTCCCGAATTTCAACCTCATCAAGAAGCTGTTGAAAGACCTGGTGGTGTTTGACGGAAGAAACATTTACGAAATTGCTGAAATGAAGCGCAAAGGTTTCGCTTATTACTGCATCGGCGTTGATACAACAAAATAAAATCATCCGAAAATTTTTTCTTACTGCCAGGACGCGACGACATAAAAGTGCATCTGATTACCAGTTGAAATTTGTGTCTTAGCGTCCTGGTGGTAACCTTTTAAACTCAGAACCTATGATAAAGAAAAAAATTTTAGTCACCGGCGGCGCGGGTTTCCTTGGATCCCACCTTTGTGAACGATTACTACGGGAAGGAAATGAAGTAGTGTGTCTGGACAATTATTTTACCGGACAGAAACAAAATGTTGTTCACCTGCTCAGCAATCCTTTCTTCGAATTGATAAGGCATGATGTTACCATGCCATTCTTTATTGAGGTTGACGAGATTTACAACCTGGCTTGTCCGGCCTCACCGATTCACTATCAGTACAATGCCATTAAAACGGTGAAAACCTCGGTGATGGGAGCCATCAATATGCTGGGACTTGCGAAACGCATCAAGGCACGCATTCTGCAGGCATCAACCAGCGAGGTTTATGGAGATCCTGAAGTGCATCCACAGGTTGAATCTTATTGGGGACACGTCAATCCCATCGGAATCAGGTCATGTTATGACGAAGGAAAACGCATTGCTGAAACGCTTTTTGTGAATTATCATCAGCAAAATAATGTGCGCATCAAGATCATGCGGATTTTCAACACGTATGGACCCCGTATGCATCCAAACGATGGCCGGGTGGTATCTAATTTCATCGTACAGGCTTTAAAAGGACAGGACATTACCATGTATGGTAACGGATCCCAGTCAAGAAGTTTCTGTTATGTTGACGACCTGCTGGAAGGAATGACGAGGTTGATGAATTCAAGAGAAGAATTTACCGGACCTGTGAACATTGGAAATCCAAACGAATTTACCATGCTGGAACTGGCAGAAAAGGTAATCAGACTGACTGGTTCCAAATCAAAAATTATTTTCATGCCTCTGCCGGCTGATGATCCTACCCAACGCCAGCCGGACATTTCACTGGCTAAGAAAGAGCTTGGCTGGGAACCCAAAATCATGCTTGATGAAGGCCTGGTAAAAACCATTGATTACTTCAAATCGATCATCTGACGAATTTTATTCTATCCCTATGAAGATCCTTGTTACCGGTTCCAATGGACAGCTTGGCAACGAATTAAGGTTGCTTGCCCCTGCATATCCTGACTTTACCTTCATTTTTACCGATGTTGCAGAACTCGATATTACCAGTGAACCCGCTGTTGAAATGCTGGTACAGCATGAAAAACCTGCCGTGATCATCAACTGTGCTGCCTTTACTGCCGTAGATAAAGCTGAACAGGAAGACAACCTGGCGTTTCTGATCAATGCCACAGCCGTTGGAAATCTTGCCAGGGTGGCATCAAAATATGATGCCGTGTTGATCCACATTTCAACGGATTATGTTTTCGATGGCAAAGGCCACAAACCCTATATGGAAGACGATCCTACCAACCCGGTGTCTCTCTATGCAAAGAGTAAACATGCCGGAGAACAGCAGGTACAATCCTATGCCAGCAAAGCCCTTATTATCAGAACTTCATGGTTATATTCGGAGTTCGGCAACAATTTTGTAAAAACAATGATGAAATACGGGAAAGAACGCGGGCTTTTAAATGTGGTGTTCGATCAAACCGGCACGCCTACGTATGCGCGTGACCTTGCAAAAATAATTCTGGATATCATCCATAAACAACCGGTTTACAACGGGGTAGAGGTGTTTCATTATTCAAACGAAGGTGTAACGAGCTGGTACGATTTTGCAAAAACAATTATTGAACTCAGCGGCATCGCATGCAAAATCAATCCGATCGAAACAAAAGATTATCCCTTACCCGCAACACGCCCATTTTATAGTGTTTTTAACAAATCAAAAATTAAACAACGGTTTCAAATAGAAATACCATACTGGCGTGACAGCGTTAATGAGTGTATCAAGCGGTTGTTGCAATCATAGTTCAGGATTATATTAAAAAATTTAACCATATGGAGAAAGAAAGGTCAATAACAGAACAGGCAAACATTTGGCTCAATGGCAGTTTTGACGATGAGACGAAAGCAGCGGTAAAAAAATTGATGGAAACAAACCCTGTTGAACTAACAGATTCATTTTACCGTGACCTGGAATTCGGGACCGGAGGTCTCCGGGGTATCATGGGCGTTGGCACCAACAGAATGAACAAATACACGGTTGGTATGGCAACCCAGGGTCTGGCAAACTACCTGAAAATGATGTTCCCGACCCTGAACCCTGTTAAAATGGCTATTTCGCACGACAGCAGGAACAACAGCAAATATTTTGCACAAATTGTAGCCGAAGTACTTTCTGCCAATGGGTTTAAAGTTTTCCTTTTCGACGACCTCCGGCCCACTCCTGAACTATCCTTTGCCATCAGGAAGCTTGGGTGCCAGAGCGGCGTTATGGTCACAGCTTCACACAACCCAAAAGAATATAATGGGTACAAAGCTTATTGGGATGATGGCGCCCAGATGATCGCACCCCATGATGAGAATGTAATCAAAGAGGTACAGAAAATCACCTCCATTGATGACGTGAAATGGACAGGCGTAAAAGATAATATCATCAGCATTGGCGCCGAAATTGATGAAGAATACCTCGATCGCATTCAGGCGCTATCGCTTTCTCCGGAGACGATCCGGCGCCAGAAAGCGCTTAAAATAGTATACACACCATTGCATGGTTGCGGCAGAAAACTCGTACCTGACATCCTTGCCAGGTTCGGATTTGAAAACATCCATATGGTAAAAGAACAGGCAATTGCCGATGGCAACTTCCCTACCGTTCATTCACCAAACCCTGAGGAACATGATGCGCTCGACATGGCAATAAACCTGGCAGAAGAGTTGCATGCCGACCTCGTGATGGCTACTGACCCTGATGCCGACCGCGTTGGGATCGCTGTAAGAAACCATAAAAATAAGATGGTACTTCTCAACGGCAACCAAACCGCTGCACTTCTGTTTTATTATATCCTGAACCGTTGGAAAGACCTTGGGAAACTAAAAGGAAATGAATTCATTGTCTCCACCATCGTCACCACCAAACTACTCTCTGAAATTGCAAAATCATTCGGCGTTGAATATTTCGAATGTCTTACCGGATTTAAGTTTATTGCTGATGTTATTAAACAAAATGAAGGTAAAAAGCAATATATCGTCGGGGGTGAAGAGAGTTACGGTTACCTGATTGGTGATTTTGTTCGTGATAAGGATGCAATCAGCGCCTGTGCATTAATCGCTGAAACTGCCGCATGGATGGCTGATTCCGGAAAGTCGCTGTTTGATTTGCTGATTGAAATCTATCAGAAATATGGTTTTTACAAGGAAGGGCTTATTTCTGTTACCCGAAAGGGTAAAAGTGGCGCTGAAGAAATTCAGCAGATGATGGTGGAATACCGCAACAATCCGCCTGTCACCATTAACAATTCCAAAGTTGTCAAAATTAAAGACTACGAGCTGCTCAAGGAAACGGAGATTGAATCCGGTCTTGTAAAACCAATCAACCTGCCCAAATCAAACGTACTGCAGTTTTTACTGGACGATGGCAGCATCATCAGTGTGCGCCCTTCAGGCACCGAACCGAAGATAAAATTCTATTTTGGCGTCCGTGAAAATCTGAGAGATTTAGCCGCATTTGAACAAACGGAGCAACGCCTGGATGAAAAAATTGCCGGGATCATCGCTTCAATGAAGCTAAAATAAATGTTTGTCAAAAGGTTTGTTTTTCGTTGTACTGATCATCCAAACCTGATTTTTTTCGGCTTAATTTTCACACTATTTACGGCATCGATGCTGTATAGTCCTGTTGTGCGCAGTAGCACAACCATGTATCTTGTATGGGGTGAAAATGCCAACATGCAAGATACCGTGCGTCAAAAAAAAACAACCACTGATGATATAAATTCTCATCAAAATTCGCAGGTTTTTTACGATACTGTTTACAAAAAACTTTCCCGCAACAAATTAACACAATTACTTTATGGACTTGCTTTTGTTGTACCGAAACAATCAGATTTACCAGACACCCTTCAGGTGCTGAAAAGCGCTTCGCCATTTGAAAAATTTCAAGGAAAAATAATTCGCAACATCCAAATTAAAATTTTACCACCGTTTGGCGCCAGCGTTTACGATACTGGCAGGCAGGCAGTAACCGGCGTTGGGAAATCGTTGAATAGTGTGCATATGAACACGCGAAAATATGTGATCAGAAGAAATCTTTTATTTAAAAAAGGTGAGAGGGTGATCCCAGCCATACTGGCCGATAATGAACGATTGCTTAGAAACATGAGTGCAATCGACAATGCACGGATTATTGTTAATCAAGCTGGCTCCGGAAGTGATTCAGTTGACCTCGTTGTCATCGCCAAGGATGTTTGGTCTATTGGTTTTGACGTTCCGCTTATCACCTTGCATAAAGTCCGGTTCCGTGTTTATGATGCAAATTTCGTGGGACTGGGAGACCAGCTCACCACCACTATGTCGCTAGATTTGTACAGGGCCCCGTTTTTTCTGTTTGAGGGTTTGTCGTACACCTATTCCAACATTGGGGGATCGCTTATTAACGCGACGATCGGCTATACAGATGATGATTCGGGAAATGAAAATATGGTGTTCCGTTTGGACAGGTCGTTTCTGACCAACCTTACAAAATGGGCAGGTGGTATCTACGTTTCCGTTGATGAGAACGTCAATAACTTACTTTATAAAACTAATATAAAAACATACAGCAACAATGAAGGATTATGGATTGGGCTGGCGTTTTTACTCAAGGGGCAAAAAGAGACCTCCAGGGCCGTGATATCCGGCGCTGTTTATCGAAAGTACTATACCTCCCGCCCTTTTATCACCATCGATTCAAACAGGAATTATTATAACAATTTACAAACGTTGGCTACACTCTCCGTTTCAAGGAACAATTATTACATGACAGACTATGTTCTCGACTTCGGCAAAACAGAAAACCTGTCGTATGGCCATTTATTTCAATTTACCATCGGAATGGACCAATGTGATTTTTATACCCGCCTTTATTCTGGTGTAAATATTTCAGCCGGGAATTTTTTCAATAAATTCGGCTATATTTCCGCTTATGTTAAGTTAGGTGGTTTTTTCAACCATTCCTCTTTTGAAGATGCCGTTGTAAAATTCAATCTCCATTATTTCACACCATTGCTCAAAACATCCCGAAAAAATTACAAGTTCAGAGCATTTTATACGGTTGATTACCGGTATGCTTTTAATTCGAGGTCAAACAACCTGGATTATTTTGATGCAAATCTGAATTTTGAAATAGATAAGGTTAACACTGGCGGTTACTTTTACGGCATGAATGTTGTTTCCGGCAGGCTTTCGACTGTTTGCTTCACCCCATGGTATTTTTATGGTTTTCGGTTTGCGCTCATGATGGAATTGCAAACCGGATTGGTCGCACAAAAAAAAGAGCCGTTGTATAAATCTCGTATGTTCAGCAGCATTGGATTCAGCGTCATTATTAAGAACGATAACCTGGTTTTCCCTGCCTTTCTGCTTTCGGGATATTATTATCCAACCTCTGTAGAGAATTTCAGGCAACTGCAATTTACGCTGAGTTCAAATTTGCATATTCAGTACTATGATTTTAATGTTATGGCTCCGCATGAAGAAAATCTTGTAAACTAAACTTCATCAAAAAAACCGTAGATTTACCAGTCCAATAAAAACAGTATGAGTGATACGATGATAACCAACAGTGATGATCCTGTATATTCCCGAAAGGTACTGGAAATGCTAACAGTAGCCAATGAGTTTTGCTTGTTTCTGGAGAAGGCCGAGGATTATTCATTGGAGGAACTTTTGAATTTCCTTCAAAAAATTTCCCCGCTGATTTATTTAAAGAGCGCGCTTCTCCCCGACATAGAGGTAACAGACGAAGACGCGGTAGAACATTATGTTAGCGAAGAGCAATGGGAGACACTCTTCAATATTTTGTACATTAAATTCGGGGAAAGAGATTTGTTCTATTTTGTTGATCATCACGAAAATAGCCACAATGATCCTGTAAAAGGAAGTCT
>JBAXFM010000122.1:0-14162 GCA_037139855.1 Bacteroidota bacterium | reverse complement strand
CCAGGTCGAGCAGCATCATTTCAGGGCAGGCAGCCTTAAAAGTGATTTGTTGTAATTTATTGTTGTGAAGGTACAACTGCTCCAATTTTGAAAAGCCCGGTGGAAGGGTGATGGCGGCCAGGGCGCAGCTACTCAAATCGGCATAGGCAAGTTCCGGTAAACCTCTACTGAAAACAATTTCCAGCAGTGTTTCAATGCCCGAAATATGGAGATATTGCAACGCGGCAGCCTCCTCATCTATGATAAGCCCGGTAAGGTTCTTTGCATTTTCATGATCATTTGAAATGCTGATGGCCGTCACCCGTCCGGCATCGTCGAGCGCAACAGAATCGCCTACGCGTCTCACTGCATCCACTGTCGCAAGCCGTTGCAGGCCTTTCATCAGTTTGTTTATGGTTGCTTCCATATTGTTTTTTGTTTCCCCGGAATATAAGTAATCGTAACATCTTGTCGTACCAGAACATCCATTCTTAAACCCCTGCCGGACTGATTCATTGCTCTGCCCTGCTCCGCCTGCTCCACAGCCCTCCAGGCTGTCGCTCCATCTTTAGCTCATAGGAGATCCGGATTTGCTTTACTAAACCGGAAGAGAAACCAAAACCAAACGGAAACCGACGCTGCTGCGGCTGCTGTGAGGGGGGTTGCCGTTGCGGTACGAAACGCGGCAGTACTGGGGCGTGTAGTACCAACTGCCGCCGCGAAGAGCGCGAATGTCGCCCTTCGTAGGCCCAGCAGGGTCTTTCACGACTCCTTTTTGTTCGCATTTCTTATAATAATCACTTCCATACCAATCCCTGCACCACTCCCACACATTGCCGCTCATATCATACAAGCCTAGCTCATTGGGCAGCTTCAGCCCCACCGGCTTGGTCTCATTGTGGCTATTTTCAATGTTCCAGCCCACATCATCCAACTTACTGCTACCGGAATACGGAAAGCCGGCGTTCCTGCCTCCTCCCCGTGCGGCATACTCCAATTGCGCTTCGGAGGGCAATTGATAAATTGTCCCGGCAGGCCGGTTTCCGAGGGTTATTTCATTGAGCGCTGGTAAGAACCGAGCGTTAATGTCTTCCCATGAAACGCTCTCCACCGGTCTGTTCTTTCCTTTGAAAAAGGATTCATTTTTTTCCTCTCCCATCACAGTTTCCCAGAGCTCCTGTGTCACAATACGATCCGCCATCCAGTAATCACTCAACTCAACCCGATGGACCGGCAAGGAAGAATCAGTCAAGCTTCCCCCACCCATGTGAAATACCCCGCCGTCAACCTTCACCATTTTGAAACTGATTTTTGAACCGGGGATGATTTGGAGGAAGGATTGCATGGTGGTGGCCTCAATGTGTTACAAACAGGCAAATGTAGAAATTTTTATGTTTGAAACCTTACCACTTCGGGAGGCATTGTAAATCTGATATTTAAAAAATAATTTCCTGATTTTGTACAATTTAGAATTTATTTTGCAATTTTGTACAAGCAGTGATCATCGCGGGATGGAGGTCGATCTTATCATTAAGCATGCAAATGGTCTTACTCCTGTTGAAATTAAATCTGGTAAGACCTGGAACAGCGATTTTTTCCTGAATCATGAAAAGGGGAATGGCTATTCCGGGAATTCATCTGAAAACTCGTATGTCGCATATGGTGGAGATGAATCAGTTAAAACCCATTGGGGAATGCTTCATTCATGGAAATTCCTGGATTTTACATGGTGATGCGAAACGAAAGATAAATCATGGAAACATCAAATAAAAGTGTATCTCAGGCATGGATGGCTTATCATCCATATACGATGGAGACGAGTATTGATCATTATTACATCGGGATTTGCATCCGGATTCGCGATATTCTCAAGGGTAAACTATTCAAAGTGCTATTTGACAATCTCGATCACATTGCCCTGACCGAACTGGCAGCTTTCCTGGTATCCTACTTTGAAGATGTTATCTCTGACCTGGGTTTGTGGCGTGCATTCAGGGACGAGCATGAGCGGTTGTATGGGAAGCGGCTTCCCTTTTACGATCTCTCGGATGACTATTTTGAAGAGGAGATAAATTTCGAGGATGTGGCTTTCCTGATATGGTACTACCTGACTTGTAAACAAGATCCTGAAGCCGGAGAACAAAACGGATGTATTATGAATCCCGATGCTCCGGAAATCCTCGTGATGACAGAAAAGGTTTTTGCGATTTTTGAGGAGCAGTATGAATATGCGGTCGAGAACACAACTCTCAGGGATTTCATCAGGATCCCTGAAGAAACGGACGATTTTTACGAAGTACGATATCGAATTCAGTGGTTACTTACCAGTTCCTACCTGTTCCACTTCATGAGGGATCTGCTTATCTCCCGCAGTAAAAGTATCATGGAGAAATACAAGGATTGGCCGTCCGAACAAAAGGTCTCCTTGTTAAATGAACTCAAAGATGGGATAACGCTGTCTGAAAATACCCATCTGTTGGCGTACAAGGGACATGAATGGTATGCGGAGATTCTTGGGCGGCAACATGCATTGTACAAGCCATTAAAAGACATAGGCAGAAAACGAAGCGGAAACCTGGTTTATACCGGTAAGAGCAGTGGACATATCCACTTTGAACATCCGCCCACGGGGAGAAGGATAGATATTACCCGGAGGTCACTGGAAGATATGGACCCACATATATCGCCGGGAACGGTTATCACAATAGGATTTGTGAAATGGATGGGAGAATGGTGGTTTTCAGGCATGATGGCGGTTTGGGGCAAGGAAAAGGATTTTTTCAAAGCGGATAAAAGTCTGGTTTCTGCATCCCTTTTCAGTGATGAGAATGACGAATGGAAAATGACCATAGATGACCAATACGATCTCTTTCTGAAATTTAACCACGGCCGGCCTGTCGCCTTTTTTGATTCCTTCTTTGAAGCGAACAATTTCATCCGCGATTTCATGCTTCAATGGAATTTTGAGATGAGAAAGAAACTAAATCAGCCGGGTGATGAACTGATACCTCCATTCCTTCCTCAGGAGATCCCGCCTGCAATCCGGGAGCGTTCCAACGATGACTGTCTCGTGTTTTTCAATAAGGAAGCTGGTATTGAATTCTTAACACATATGTGTCCGGTAATCCCGGATGAAAACAACAAACGCTACAAAGGCAGGATTGACCCTGCACTACCCATGCACCTGGTAATGGCCAATGATTGCAGTCGCGGATTTGTTAATTTCACCCTCGATCAGTATGGATTCAGGAAGTACCTTTTATTCCCCGGCGAAAAGAATGCACGGCTTGTTCCGGATAATCTTGATTTCCTGCTCAGGTTGAATAAACGGAACGGGTATTTCCCCGAACCCCAGGTTCATATGGTTGATTCAAAACGGTTCAGATAAAGCGTCCATTTTTAATAATTTTTATATCATTTTTCGTACCCCATTTCGTACCTCGAACTCATAACTACCTGATCCTAAATAGGAGTTACTTTCTGCGTGGGAAAGTAATGTGTGAAGGGTGACCCTGGTCAGCCGGAATATGATAGTGCTATTTTGAATCTAATTTTAATAGTTTGAATATTAATATATTAGATAAAATATTGTAAAAAAGTTTGAAAACGGAAAATCCTGTGTATATTTGCAAACAGAATATTAAGTATATTTAGTTATGGCCTACTCTCTTTCATTTTCCAAGTCAATCCTGGTTTTGGTTTTTATTTCTGATAAAATCAGAAGAGGTGAAACTGAGTATATCTCCGCCAAAGTGATGTCAGAATTGCTGGATATTCCGAAACCTACGCTTGCCGTGATCTTTAACAATTTCATCAGGGCAGGCATCCTCGAATCGAAGGAAGGGATCAACGGGGGCGTAAGGTTTGCAAAAAGCCACGAACAAATCAATCTGCTCGATATCTTACTGGCTATGGAAAATCAAAAGTCGTTGTTTCATACCAACTTTGAGATTAAAGCAGCCGGGCAGCGTCCGGATGCTGTAAAAAAAGTTGTGGCAGAGCGTTTATCCAGGGTTGAAGAGGTCATGAAAGCTGAACTGATGAGAACGACATTAAAAGATATCCTTGATGCAGAGTAGTTTTTTTTGTTCTATCTAAATATTATATATATTTTGTTTATGTATATCAATAAGCTTACCTATTGACAATAATAAGAATTATAAAACGCTGAAGATGTCTATTTTTATTAAAGCAACCAAAAGTACATGGTATCGGGAATTTCTAATGCCGATAGCAGAAACCATTCTTCATGATCCGGCCGGAAAAAAAATACTGGATATAGGCACTGGTCCCGGGAAGTTGCCTGAATTACTCCATTCTCAGAATCCCAGCCTGCTAATCACCGGAATCGACATTGATACAACCATGATCGATGAGGCAAGGAAAAATCTGGATACCGTAAACATTTCCTGGCTTTATCAAAAGCGGGATGCCCCGCTTGAATTCGCCAGGAACGAATTTGATATAGTTACGCTTTGCTCTGTGTTATTCCTAGTCAATGATCAAACAAAAACCTGGTTATTGCAGGAGGCCATGAGGGTACTGAAGCCGGGTGGAAAAGTGATCGTTCTGACACCAACCGGACTGAAGTCAATTGTTTCGGCATTCCCCGAAGCCAGAACATATCGTCCGTCAGTCTATAACTGGACTTTCCCGATATGGCGGATGGCCAAATCCCACAAGGGGAGAGATTGGCAAAAGCAAAACTGGTTGCAGGGATATTCAGTCAGGGAAAGCCTTGGGTATTCTTCTTTCCTCGTTTTTAACAATCATGCAAAAATTGAAATAATAACAAAATCATTAACCATTAAAAACCAAAAATCATGAACACAACAACATGGATTATCCAGGGCATTCTTGCCACACTTTTCTTTACTTCTGGATGGGTTATCATACTGCTTCCGAAAGAAAAATTAGCGACGAAACTTTCATGGGTGAAGGAATTCCCCGACTGGTTGCGCACCTTCATCTGCTCCTCCAAAATTGCCGGTGCAGTCGGGCTGATCCTGCCGATGTACCTGAATATCTTACCAATTCTGACACCCATGGCTGCATGCGGAATTGCAATGATCATGGCCCTTGCCATGGGTTACCACATCCGGAAAAAAGAATATAAAGATATTCCGGCAACAATCATATTCCTGGTACTTTCAATTTTTGTGGCAGTGAATAGATTTTAAGGCTGCCCCATCCTCACTTTTCCCCTTTCAACAATGGCATTGAGCACAGGAAAAACTGTTTACAGTCGCAGAATGCCAATGTCCAATGAAATCCATACAGTTGAAAACGGTCAGATAATCAATATCTGACACATGGAAGAATAGCCGACCGCCATCGCACAGCTAATAGGATGACCCGGAACGATTATGGGGTATCACAGAAACGATAGTAATATCCTATCTTGAAATAAACCCCAAAGTATATACTTCGGAAGGAATTGTAAATCTGATATTTAAAAAATAATTCCCCGGTTTTGTACAATTTAGAATTTATCTTGCAATTTTGTACAAATAGAGACCATCACGGGATATTGGCCAGCACAAAGCAAGGAAACGAAAATGAATGGGTGAGCATGATAACGTATTTTCGTGCAATAAAATGTAATAGCTCACACTTATTCGTGCGATATTTTGTATAATTGATCATTCTAGATGAGATCCAGGAAGCTGAAAGGGGAATCACCTCCCTTAAGTGTTTTTGCGAGAATCCTCCGCTCGGCCATGGGAGGCCTGACCATACAGACTATTCTCATGGGAAATTCGATATTCAGCGAGTTCAAAGGAGCCCTGGCTGAGCAGTTTGTCCTGTGGCATCTGAAATCCCGGCAATTTATTCAGGTGTTCTACTGGTCCTCAGAAACCATAACTACGTGATATTAAACACGAGTTACGTCCTTCGTGGGTATGTAAAACGGGACACACATCGTTGTACCTTCTTTGTACCTGCTAAGCCCCCAAGTTATAATTCGTTTGAGCTAAAGAACTGAAAGGCGATAAAGCCGTAATGGGCTCCCATCGCTTTGGCTATTTTTATTGCCAGGTTTTAACGGTCGATCAGTTTTGCACTGCTCTCACCGTACCTTTCACCCACAATCTTTATCCTGGAACAGGCAGTATTGAGATCTGTCAGCTCTTCAACAGTAAATGTTACATAAGCAGCACCGAGGTTTTCATTCAGTCTTTCCATTTTTGTGGTACCTGGTATCGGCACGATCCAGGTTTTTTGCGCCAGCAGCCAGCCGAGCGCAACCTGGGCAGCCGTGACCCTCTTCTTTGCAGCAAGTTGTATGACCAAATCGACCAGGGGCTGGTTTGCTTTTCGATTTTCCGGTGAAAAACGGGGTACGGTATTGCGGAAGTCAGAGTTATCGAAGGTCGTGTTGTCGCTGATCGATCCGGTCAGGAAGCCTTTCCCCAGTGGGCTGAATGGGACGAAGCCGATGCCAAGTTCTTCAAGCGCGGGAATGATCTCTGCTTCCGGTTCCCGCCAGAAAAGGGAGTACTCGCTCTGCAAGGCTGTGACCGGCTGAACGGCATGCGCCCTGCGGATGGTTTTTACCCCCGCCTCGGAAAGACCAAAATATTTAACTTTCCCCTCCCTGATCAGCTCCTTTACCATACCAGCCACATCTTCTATAGGCACATTGGGATCGACCCTGTGCTGGTAGAACAGGTCGATCACATCGGTTTTCAGACGTTTCAATGATTCATCGGCCACCTGCCTGATATGCTCAGGGCGGCTGTTGAGTCCGGGAAAGGCATTCACATCAAAACCGAATTTTGTTGCGATGACTACCTGATCACGGAAGGGAGCAACAGCTTCACCCAAAACTTCTTCATTGATATAAGGCCCGTATGCTTCGGCCGTGTCAAAAAAGGTAACCCCCGCTTCGAATGCTGCCCGGATAAGGTTGATGGCATCCTGCTTGTCTGTGGCAGGGCCGTACCCGTAACTAAGCCCCATGCAGCCAAGGCCAAGAGCAGAAACCTCAAGACCGCCTTTGCCAAGTTTTCGTTTTTGTGTTTTTATATCCATAACTGTATAATTTAAAGATGCAAAATTAGAACAAAGAAAAACCGTAGACAAACGCAAAAGAATCGGTTTCCCATGCTGTCCTTGTGCTCCAGGTCACCTTCCAGCGGGATCGAAATGATTTCCATATTGTCGTGCGGATGTGTCCCAAATCCCATGCCTGCTTCCACACAGTCATCATTCAGCACACGTAATGCACCGAAATGAACGCGCTCAGGATTGTGATAGCCGGCAAAGCTGAACGTATGTCTGCTATGCAGCCATCCATGGTTAGCTTCGCCACGGGTTTCAGATTTATGAGGAATTGTTTTTCCCATATCAGAATTATGATACCATTTTAACCAATTTTATTTCACACCTTATTCTTGCTTCGTCACTCACCTTAGCAGGGTTTTCGTGCAAACGAACCCATTGCTGGTTGCTGAACACCGTAAAGCCGATGGCATCAAATTTACTGAGATACTGAGAAATAAGCTCATTGTTGGCAGTCAGTGCAGCGAAAATCATTTTTTCAATTTGTGTTTTATTTATGGTTATCGGAAATTTTAAGTATCTCAACGTGGATACAAAGTTGCACCAGTTTGGGAGACCAAGGGTAACAGAATGAGGAAAAAGTGTGGTGATATCATGAAATGAGTCAGGTCATTTCCTCGCGAAAAGTTGCATCTTTCATGCATCGGTGTATCATTGTTCTTGCGCCGTAATAGATCCTTCTGGAGAAGATTTCAAGATTGAAAAGCTCCAGGTCATCATTCGATGCAAGCATCTGCTGCAAAAGGTTACGAAACTACTAAAAAATACCCACTTATAGGTATGTGTTTGAAACAGAATACCCAAATATAGGTATTGTGCCTGTTCACGCATGACTGTAATTTTGACATGCTTCTAAAACAGCAAAACCAATAAAAGAATTAATCACTTTAAATCAATATTAACCTAAAAAAAAAATCATGAAAAAGTACGTTTTAATCATTGCAGTTTTATTTCTGGCATCCTTTACCCATGCACAATCGAATGAAGAGGAGGTGGATCTGATGCAGGCCGCATTCGGGATGGATAAAAAAGCAGCAGTAGCAGATTTCGTTAAACCGTCAGCCGCTCAAAAAGATGCTTTCTGGAAATTGTATGACGAATATGAAACACAGCGCAAGGTTCTTGGCAAACAACGGATTGCATTGCTGGAGCAATATGCTGCTCAGTACCAGACGATGACAAGTGAACAGGCAGATGCATGGACAAAGAAGGTAATTGACCTCCAGAAAAAAACAGACAACCTGATCGTTACTTATTACGGCAAAGTGAAGCTGGTATCTGACGGAGTTGTGGCAACCCAGTTTTACCAGATCGAAAACTTTATCCTAACAGCCATAAGGGCAAAGATTCTTCAGAATGTTCCTTTTCTGGAGAAGAAATAACCAATAAGTTAACTTTCTTATGAAAAAAATAATAATTTTTCTTACAGTTTTATTTGGTATTCCTTTATTGATGGTTGGCCAAACGGTCGAAGTAACCCCGTTCGGAGGTTATGTATTTGGCGGCACCATGCATGGTGACTATGGGGATGTGCATATAAATGACAATGCACAATATGGAGGTATGATCAGTTTTGCAGTCAGTCGTGTGATGGATGTGGACCTGATCTACAACAGATCGGATACCAAGGCACAGGTAAATTATTACACTGTCGGGGGCTATGTGCAACCATCACTTGAAATTCCTATAAGCATCAACTACATGCATGTAGGAGTTACAAAGAATTTCAGGGTCAATCCCACCTTGTCACCTTTTGTCGGGTTCAACCTGGGCGCCTGTGAATTTTATCCAAAAGAAAACTATTCTGACGAATGGTTCTTTTCTCTTGGGTTCAATGCAGGAGCGAAAGTTTATTTTGGTAAAAGGGTTGGACTTCGATTGCAGGCACAGGGTTATATGCCGGTGCAGGGAACTGCCTTTTCCATGTTCGTTGGGTCCGGTGGTTCGAGTGCCGGCGTATCAGTTTATTCTACTTTATTTCAATTCGGATTCACTGGTGGGTTGATTTTCCGACTCGGGAAAGTGTATTAGAGATTTTATAATGACTTTCGGAGTTAACTCAATTATTTAACAACAAAAAATAAATATTTATGAAAACAAAACTTGGTTTTTTAATCTTGGGATTGGGGCTCGTGTTTACCATTTCCTGTACAAAGTATCCGCCATCATCGGACAGATTGTTGGAGGATCTCGCAGTCTTGACGCAATACGATACAAAAGTTGATTTTAACAGCTACAGGACCTATTCCCTTGCTGGTTCAATCATGAAAGTTACCGATAAAGACACCGTAGCCATGACGGGCCAAACTGCAGATGCAGTGCTGGCCCAGATCGACCTGAACATGAAAGCAAGGGGCTTTGTCAAAATTGCAGCCACTGCAACGCCTGACCTTGGGATACAGGTCTTATACTTCCAGAATACCACTGTGTATACGTATTATTATGACTGGTGGGGATATTACTATCCTTATTATCCTTACTACCCGGTTTATTATTCTTCCTACACTACAGGGATGGCCAACATTGAATTACTTGACCTGAAAAACGCCGATGCGACCCAACGGATCGCCATCCGCTGGAATGCTTTTATCCGGGGCCTTCTCACCGGCTCCCATACCACCGGTGAAATCACCGGCAGGGTTGACCAGGCATTTATCCAGACTCCGCAGTTAAAAACAACCAATCCGTAGTCATCCGGAACAATTAATCACATAAAAAGGCAACAATATGAAAAAGATATTATTAATTTTTACGGTTTTAATTCTAATGGCCGGATTGGCTCAGAGCCAGGATAAACCAGCTTCATCGCTTGGTTTTGCACCCAGGTCCTTTTATACGTTCTCCTGGAATACCACCTTCACCATGGGTGATTTTAATAAATGGGTGGGTAATGCAAGTCCTGCAGGGTTTGATATGGGTGGCCGTTATTTTATTAAAAACGGGTTGGCCGTGGGTTGGAATCTCAGCTGGCAGCGTGTGAGCCAGATATACAGTAACCAAACCTATACGATTCCTGATAAGGGAATCGCCATCAATGCGGAAAACTACAGATTTACGTGGATGGTTCCTTTCCAGGTCGCGTTGGCTTACCATTTCATTCCCGGGAAGATGGTTTCGCCATACCTCGGATTGGGCATTGGCGGTGATTACATGGAGCATCACCTGATGATTCAGGAATATGATATCTACAAAACACGCTGGGATTTTTCACTTACTCCCGAGGTGGGAGCATTAGTGAAATTCGGCAACTTTAACCAATGGGGCGCACTCGTGGCATTCAACTACAAATGGACCACCAACAAGATTGAACTCTACGAAACTACCTCAAAGAATTTGCAGATGCTTAACCTGAAAGTCGGACTTGCGATGATCATCAGATAACACCATGAGGCTGTCTCAAAAGTTTTTTTAACCGCGGAGGCGCAAAGGCGCAGAGAAAATTAGTATTGATTATGAGATATTAACGTCTTCTCTGCGACTCTGCGGTTTTTATAAAGATTTGCCTTTTGAGAAAGCCTCTCATTTTCTGCCGGATCCAACACTGCCCGCTTCGCATTTGGATCCGGCTGTTGTTTTTTCTGCTTTCTAAGTATATATTTGTATAGCTTTAATCAGGCAAATACATCGCGATGGAACGAGGATATGCCATTTTTCAAAGAGAAAAAAGAATCCGGGATTATCAATTCATCTTATTGCTGCTGTTTGCCATCATCCTGCAGCCATTGCAACTCTCTTCCCAGGAAAGCAGAAAGGTCTTCAAGCAGGATGATGTATTCAGCATTTTTATTAAAAAGGAAAAGCGTGCCAAACGTGATAGCGCTACAAAGGAAACTATCATAATTAAAAAGCCATATTTTGCTACAACTCCCTTTGTTGGCTATAACCCCGCATACGGTTTCCTGATCGGTTTAGGAAGCACAATGGCGATCTATCTGGGTGACCCTTTAACAACACCTGTATCGTCTGTATGTGCAGCCATCAATCTCACCACAGCCAATCAAAAGATCATTACGTTACGAAGCAACATCATTACAGACGGTTCCAGGTATATCCTGCGCGGTGACTGGCGATACCTCGTATTTTCACAGCCTACCTATGGACTGGGCACCGGGATAAAAATGCACACCAACCGGGGGATCGTATTTAATGACGGAGGCACTACCGCATCGCTGCCTCCAGACGCGCAGCCGCTCAATTACAATTATATCAGGCTTTATGAGACCTTCTATTTCAGGTTCTCAAAGAACTGGTACCTGGGAATAGGATATTGCCTCGATGATTTTTCAAAAATTGTCGATCACAATTACACAGACAGTGTTCCACCGAAAGAAACAAGTAATCATAAGTACAGCACAGATCATGGTTTTAACCCTGAAAAATATACCATGTCGGGGCTGAGTCTGGAAGTATTACTCGACAGCCGCGATAATTCTATCCGGCCCACAAAGGGATTCTTTGCAAATATAGCGTTCAGACCGAATTTAACCTTTCTCGGCAGTACTAAAAACAGCCTGATGCTGAACACAGAATTCAGAACTTATATCGGTCTTTCAAAACGCCGCCCCGATCACCTCATCGGATTCTGGTACCTGGGCCAATTCAATGAGAAAGGAACTGTTCCGTACCTCGGATTACCTGCCCTTTGCTGGGACATGTACAACCGGGCTGGACGAGGTTATATCCAGGGAAGCATCAGGGGAGTAAATTTTATATATGTGGAATCGGAGTATCGGTTCCCTATCAGCCCCTATTCCGGGATATTGAGCGGGGTCGCATTTGTGAACGCAACCACGGCAAGTTCTGATGACGCAACCCGGAAACTCTTTCAGTATGTTGATCCTGCTGCCGGATTTGGGTTGAGGATCATGTTCAGCAGAAAAACACTTTCCAATCTTTGTATTGATTTTGGTTTTGGAGCCGATGGCACCAAGGGAATATTTTTCAATCTGAATGAGACCTTTTAGTGGCCTATTTTTTTAAATGCGATCCATATGAATTATCGAATCTTTGTTATTATTTGCATCACCACTCTTTTATCAGCAGTGGTTTTTGCGCAGAAAACCGATACGACTAAAACCCCTTTTGCGCCTATCCACAAAAATGTAATAAAATTCAACCCCACGCCGATGATCCTGTGGAGTTGGAAAAACGTGACTTTCAGTTATGAGCGAATCCTTAACCCCCGCCAATCCATTTCCATCGAATTAGGATACCTGGTATTTCCAAAGTTGGTGGCAGATTCGCTCATAAACATGATAAAAATTACAAGCGGTGAGAAGTGGGGCCTGAATGCAACCATTGAATATCGATTTTACCTTACAAAGCTTAATTCGCGTCCCATTCCGGCCGGGTTATATATAGGACCTTACCTGACCTACTACCGGTACCAGTTTAAAAACGGACTGGACATTTTTCCCTCCACCGTTGATACAACCGGGAGTATAAAAGGTGATTTCTGGGCTTTCAACCTGGGCATCGAACTCGGCTACCAGTTTGTGTTCTGGAAAAGATGGACACTGGACATGGTGCTTGTCGGACCGTCGATCAGTTATTACGGAGGCAAAACCGAGATCATGGGAAACCTGGACGGAAGCCAGATCCAGCAGATCAATGAAGCCTTGTATGATAAGTTAATTTCACGTTTCCCGGGAGCGACAGCCTTATCAACTTCCGGAAAGACTTTTCAGCAAACAGGAAAACTTGATGTTTTCAGGATGGGATTCCGTTACCTGGTCCAGATTGGGTTTCATTTCTGAATTACTGGCTATGGCAGCAACCAACCATTGAAGAACGAATGGTGCCGCATTGCTAATTTAAACCTGATTATTTGAAAATTATTAAACTCACAACATGAACAAGTCTGATAAGGTCATCAAATCCAGCGGATTTTTACTGATTTTCGCCATTCTGATGATTTCGGTTCTGACCATAGATACATATGGGCAGGAAGAAAATGACAAAAATCAGGGATCGGAAGCCATCAGAAATGTCTCACCTGTCATGGTGGATGGTACTGTTTTATTTTACATAAAAGGGATTAAATCATTTCCATCAGAAGAACGAGCAGCCATTATTGCCCGGCGTATCGTCACGGTAGCTTCAAATCGTTCCTTTCCTGTCGATTCCTTAAAGGTCCTCGCGAAAGACGATCAATTGAAAATTTATGCAGGTAAAGAGTTTATCATGTTTATCAGCAGAGAGGATGCAAGGGAAGAGGGGGTTGACCGGACGATTCTTGCCAGGTGGATACTGAAAAGAATCCAGGAAGGCATTACTTCATACCGGTATTTGCGCAGCGGTCCGGTATGGGTGAAAAGTATAATTCATGCTCTTGCGGCTGTTATCCTGCTTGCCGTAAGCCTTTTCATGCTGATGTGGCTGATAGGCAGGTTAAACAAGTGGCTAAAAAGCCGGATCAATGCGAAGGTTACCTCCATGGAAAACAAATCCTTCCATATAATCCAATCGTCTCATCTCTGGAAAGCGATCGGTATTTTATTCAGGACATTGAAAATTTTTGTAATCGTTGCAGTCTCTGCTGTTTTCCTTCAGTATATTCTCAGTCTTTTCCCTTCAACCATGGGTTTTACTGCTTACACATTGGCTTTGTTTGTTAATCCCGTCATTTCCATCTGGAAAGGGTTTCTCAATTTTATTCCCGGCCTGGCATTCCTTGTTATAATTTACCTCGTAACACGCTATTTATTGAAGTTGATAAAACTATTCTTTACCAGCATTCATGAGGGTGGGATCGTACTTTTAACATTTGAAAAAGAATGGGCTTTGCCGACTTATAAGATATTGAGGATCGTCATCATTGCATTTGCACTGGTAATTGCATATCCTTACATTCCTGGTTCTGAGACAAGCGCGTTCAAAGGCATCTCGGTGTTTTTGGGGGTCTTGTTGTCGCTGGGCTCCTCATCCTTCATTTCGAATATCATAGCCGGATATTCAATGACCTACAGGGCGGCATTCAAGAACGGGGACCTGATCCAGGTGGAGGACCAGATCGGTTATGTGGAAGAGCAAAGACTACTAGTCACACGGTTGCGTTCGAGGAAGAATGAAGAAATATCGATACCCAATTCTGAGTTATTGAATAGCAACATTATCAA
>JBAXFM010000121.1:0-14271 GCA_037139855.1 Bacteroidota bacterium | reverse complement strand
CTTCAAATTTCCTTAAATTTGTAAGGTAATGACACAAAAGGAGGGGAAAATGAAAAACCATACTCTTTTCTTCCTGCTGCTATTCATGGGTCTTACCATGATGACATCCAATGCGGCAAATCCCGGCGATTACAAAACCAAAGCAAGCGGAAACTGGAACCAGGTGGCCATCTGGCAATACTACAATGGATCTTCCTGGGTGGATGCAACGGTTTCGCCAACCTATACGGACGGACAGATTGATGTTCTTTCCGGATATTCCGTTACTGTAACCACCAACCTCACCATCGATCAAACCGACATCCATGGGGGTCTTACCATCAACAGTGGTGTAACGCTGACTGTCAACGACGGTTCAAGTACAGACTTAAGTATTTATAATCCGGTCACCGTTAATGGGACAGTGGTGAATCATGGCACGATATCGGGAACTGCCGCTGAATTCATCTTCAACAGCGGATCCCTGTATCAGCACAGCAAAGACGGTGGCGCCTTGCCTGATGCCACCTGGAATTCCGGCTCAACCTGTGAGATTACCGGCGTGACTTCATCCTCCAGTATTTCAAACGTTGATCAATCCTTTTACCATTTCAAATGGAACTGCTCAGCGCAAACAGCCGAAACAAATTGTGCAGGGAATCTTGTCACCATCCGTGGCAATTTCATCATGGCAAATACAGGGGTTAACGGCAAACTAAAGCTTGGAGAATCAGCCGACTATACCCTCACCATCTCAGGCAGCTGGGAACAATCGGGGGGTACATTGAATATGGGAGGCGGATCCAGCTGGGCCTATATCAACCTGATGGGTAATTTTTCGATGTCGGGAGGCAGGATTACTGAAGGAAATACATCAGGATATACTTCCCGGATAAGCTTTTCCAAAACAGGAATGCAGAGTTATACCCGAACAGGAGGAACGTTTGAAAACAACATCGATTTTGAAATTGTCAGTGGCAGCACCCTCGATATGGGTGAAAGTGTGGTTGACGGAAGCCTTGGGTTATTCTCCGTGAGCAGCGGCGCCACCTTAAAGACCTCCCATCTGAATGGCATTTCAGGTTCCGGCGCATCCGGGAATATTCAGACAGCCTCGCGCTATTACAGCCTGGCAGCCAATTATCAATACTGCCGATCTGGTTCGCAGGCGACAGGAAACGGAATCCCCAGCCCGCTCAACGGCAAGCTGTTCATCGGCTCCACCATGGGGGCAACAAACCTTACCCTGACCAACGGGGCCATAGTCATCAATGGTTCACTGGTTCTCTGTAGCAGTATGGCTGCGAACAGCAGTATCGTTTCAGGGACAGTTTCCTATGGTGCGACTGCCTGGCTGGAATACCAGGGTGCCTCACCCCAAATCGCCTCCATCAAAGAATGGCCCGCTGTTTCGCCACCCCTGAATGTTACAGTCAATAACAGTTACGGAGTTAACCTCGACAATGACAGGACGGTGAGTAATACACTGGCCCTGTCTGCAGGTACCTTTTCAATAGGGGCGCATACCCTGACTCTCAACGGGACACTCGTGCAGTCTTCGGGGGTGCTTGAGGGCGGGAATAATTCCAACCTGGCGATCGGGGGAATATCGGTCACAGCGCTTGACCTGCCGGATGTGACGGTCAAAAACCTTGTGCTGGAAAGAGCAAGCGGGATAAGACTCACCGGCAATGTCGTTATCAATGGAACCATAACGATGACCAATGGCCCGGTAACCCTGACGCCAGGGAAGACAATGTCGTATGGGCCGGAAGGTACGCTTAAATACAACGGAACTGCCAACCAAATAACAGGTCTGGGTGAATTTCCTGCAGGAAATCCCCCTCCGTCACTGGAGGTGGATAAGCCAGCTGGAACCACGTTATCCCTGGGTTTTTCCCGAACGATTTCCAAAAATCTGACACTCGTCAGCGGAGACTTTTCGGTTGGAAGCAACACCTTGTCCCTGACAGGATTTCCCATTGCAGGAGCTTCATCAAACCTGAAAACGACCAACCTTTCGGGACTGATTTTTGGAGGCTTCCAACCCGGGTTTCTCATCCCGCCGGGAATTTCGCAGCTTGGCACCCTGACCATCTCAAACTTGTCGGGTATTACGCTTGAAAGTGACATCACCGTTCAGTCGGGGACGATGGTAATGCAACCCTTCATCATGGGAATCAACGTGATCAAAGGTTCCGGTTCATTCCATCTCATGCCTGATGCGAAATTGACAATAGGGCACCCATCTGGGGTTTCAGGTAACATCCAGGCAACCGGCCCCATTATCCTGGACTCCAATGCGGATTATGAATTTTCGGGCAACTCCGACCAGGTGACCAATTTTCTGCCGACGACCACTCCAAACACGATCAGAAATCTGACCATAGGCAATATGGAGCCGAATAATGTGACCCTGAATTCAGATATAACCGTTACCGGCGAACTTAACATTCTTCCGGGGGCAAAATTAACCATTGATTCTCCATTTACCTTATCGGCAGAGTCAAATGTTGTTGTGAACTGATACTGCCAACGGTTTTGGAATGCCTACTTATCCTTTTGTCCTGCGCAAATGAAGATGTCGAAGCAAACAGAAACAGAAGAAATACGGAAGGTTTTTATGGTTTACTTTTTAATAATTTTCCGGATGATCGTTGAACCGGGGAGAAATACTTTTAAAAAATACACCCCGGCAGGCAACTGACTCATCCCGATGACGTGACTGACACCAAGTGTTCCGCTCATTACCGATATACCGGTTATCCCGGAGAGTACAAACCCGGGAAGAGTCGCTCCCTGGCCGGGAATATCGACGACAAGCTGATCTTCCACAGGATTCGGATAAATGCTTAATGACGGGTATTCCCCGGAAGGGGCTGATACCGGGTAGATGCCCTTGAAAAAGGTTGGGAAAAAACTGTTGTTGCAAATGTAAGCATTGGTGGGCGAAAAAATCCGTGCAGTAGTCAGGTTGCCGACACCTGGTTCTGACTGCCAAGTTTGTCCGCCGTCGGCCGTGATGATCGCGGTTCCCCCGCTTCCGCCGGCAATGCCGGTGATGGGATCGGCAAAATTGATGCTGTTAAATGAGGCGGATGTTCCGGTATTCAACTGCTGCCAGGTGGTACCCTGGTCGGTTGTATGGTAAATTTTTCCACCTCCACCTGCTATGAATCCGCTATTCTCGCTTACAAAGAAAAGGGAGTTTACGGTCATGCCCGAAGGAAGGGTGACGGGGGTAAAGGTATTGCCTCCATCCAGGGATTTAAGCAAGACAACAGCCTGGGACAGATCTTTCACCACGATAAATCCAACCTGACGGGTAATGAAAAATATTTTTGAATATTGATCTGCCATGTAGGCGCTGCTCTCAAATACCTTGTGCACACTATCCCCGTTAAAATAATAAACCGCCATATCATCCGGGGAATATCCTTTGGTCAGAACATAGGCCTCCTGTCCGTTGACAGCGCTCAGATCCCTGGGAAACGCGCCTAAAAGTTTATACCCTGAAAAACCGCCCTGCCGGGTCCAACGGTACAGGAAATTAAAGTAATCTCTGGTGGTATAAAAAAAGGTATCTGCATCTGGAACTGATATGTCAATCACATAGGCGCCCATTGGAGAATCGGTTGACTGAACCGGGAAATCGCCGGAATTCCACGAAACTCCCCCGTCGGTGGTTTTAAGGATCTGGTAGTTAAAGCCCACGCTGACTGACCAGTATTGATTCACGGCGAGGTAACCTGTATCCGCCGATGAGAAATCAAATTCAAACCATGCGCTCCCTGTGATGGGCGGAATGGACGAGTATGATTCAATCCATTGGGATTTACCATCTGCCGGGAAAAAGAGAAGAAAAAAAGGGAAGATGAAAAGAATGAGCGCGATGAACGTCCTGTTTTTCATGATGCCAGACTTTTAAATTCGAATGTAAATATACTCAAGTTTCGGGTTGAATAATCATTCTGAAAGCTCTGAAAGAGTTTGATCTGAATAACCGTGGGTGAAGCCCACGGCTGTGAGAAGTATCTGATATTGCAATTATAGTTTACCTTTACCAGGCAGGTGTCATTTTTCATTGCTCTAATAAATAACCGGGCAGAAGTAAAAAGCCCTGCCAGAAATGAAAAAAATGAAAAAATGAGACAAAACCAACTCCTTTTACCCCCGAAATTCTACGGAATCCGGACCAAAACAATTCATTCATTTTTTAAACCGCAGATACTGTTTTTTCTCCTGCTGGTTTTTGCGACATTTCCCACATCAGTTGCTCAAACAATTGATTACAATCTACCACAGAACTGGATGTGTCATCCTGTTTTGAAATCTACCGATGTTGCCCGGCAGCAAAATTTGACATTGACAGTGAAGAATCCCGACCTGTCCATTGATACTGTGATAAATTACACTCCATATTCCGGTAGTTTAACCGATATATTTTATGTTTATCCTACCATTGACCTGGATCCTTATATGGGCAACACTTCAATGGATAGTATTGACACAGTTACCGCGCAATTTGTGTACCGTGAGCAGGTGGGCATATATGCCCAGTTCGGCAGAGTGTTTGTTCCGTATTACCGACAGGCGAAAATCGGTGTTTTTTTTAATGCAGCTGTATCAGATCAGTTAAAAGTGGCCAACAGTCTGGAGATGGCCTATAACGATATTGATTCCGCCTTTAGTCATTACCTTAAATATTACAATAACGGGCGTAAAATTATTTTGATGGGACATTCCCAGGGATCAGATCAAATCATGTTTTTATTAAGAAAGCGATTTGACAACAATCCTCTCCTTCAGTCACAACTGGTCGTGGCGCTTTGTGCCGGTGAACCCAATTATGTTTCAGTAAACGGCAGCCGAACCGGTGGCGCTTTGCAAAACATTAAAGAATGCCGTCCACCTGACTCTGTACCCGAATGCGGATGCATAATGAACTGGAGAACCTGGAACAAGAATTATCAACCCGAAGGTCTTGCAAAATGTTCCTTTTTTTTCAACCCCTATTTTGCGAGCAAGGGATTGATTTATCAAACCTACGACACCCTCAATCACAGTCACCAGGATGCCAGTTACGATTTCGGGTATACCATGGCTCAAAAGCCCGTTGCCCGTTATATTTCGATTGATAACAGTTTTACGAATTACGTTGGATTTGATCAAATGTTCAGCGCTGAAGTTACCCCTGTTTCACCAGTACCGGGCAGCGCACACCTATTGATTGACACGATCCATGCTGCAAATGACCATAGAAGAATAGACTCTTTTCCTTCAGAAATACCGCCTGAACTGCATTCAACAATACCCATCACCCCGCCGAGAAGCAATTACCACATCTGGGATTGGCAATTCGTTCAGAATGATTTACTGCAACTCTTACCTGGCATGATTGCTAATTGTCATCCGGCTAGTATTCCGGATGTAAATCTTCCGGTAAACGAACCACTTATTTACCCTAACCCGGCTAATGGAATTGTTCATGCAGACATTGCCGGCCAAAACATCAGAAGCATCAGACTTTACAATTCAAAAGGCGTGTTTGTTCAGGAATATTTCAGGAACGATTTTTCTGTTTCAAATCTGGCATCCGGAATTTATTTCCTCATCATTCAAACCGAAAGATCAACTTTCACCAATAAACTGGTTAAACAATGATTCAAATTTTTATGACCTCCCCTGACCGTTGAGCAATTGATTATAACCCCTCCCCTGTCCCTTTGATGGGGAGGGAGCATGGATCGTGATGAATTTACTGGGATTACTCTTGAAATTGCATCGGCCAGGTGAAAAAGAATCCGGAAAAATCACTCCAATCACTGAGCCCCGGCGGGGTGATATCTTTGTAGCTTGGGAAAGGCGGATCTGTCCCAGAGCCCCGGCGGGGCGACATTGATGTTGAGCCTGTCGAAGCGTGGTACTTGAAACGAATAATCTGTTTCGCAGCTACGCTGCTCTGAGATTTGTGCCAGATCGTTACTACAAAGATCAGGCAACTACGTTGCCAATTGGGGACAAGTGCAAAATTTGCATCTATTAATCTACCCAGGCTCCAGCGCCTCTTTCAACGCCACCTGCAATAATTTCTGGGTATATTCCTGGTTCTGCCTGATGCTCTGCTCCAGATCGTCGCAAATTGCCATGAGTTGATCAACTTTGGTTACAATTCGGTGTTGTTCAGTATTGGAAGGAACTGGGATGAGTAGATTAGTTATTTCTTCTGTATTGATATTATTTATTCCTACTGTCGTTCTTAATGGGCCTTCAATCAACTCCCTAAAATAATATGCAATTGTGGTTAACCATAAATATTTTCCACTAATCCATTGATTATTAAATCGGAGACGGATTAAGTAACCGGCAAAAGCGTATCCAACAAATTTAGCCGTAACAAGTACTGTTTTACCAACTAATTCGCGACTTCCGTTAGACCTGATAATTAGAATATCTCCTTCCCGCAAGGCTAAATCTCGTTGTTCACTTTCACTCAGGTTAGTGAATTTCAAATCATCATCGTTTAAAGCAGGTCCAGATACATTCGGTATTCGTAATACTTTCGAGTTTTTGGAAAAATCATAATCGCAACTTTTCGAAGTCCCATATTTAATCTCAGTAAGTATTGTTCCCAATCTACACCAAACCCAACTCTTCGGTATCTCAAACGGAACCTCCTCTGCTTTAATCGCCGGTAATGGTTTTTCCTGCTTGATTTTCTTCTCCCGCACAAGCTGCGCTTTCTCAGCTTTGATCTTTTCCAGCAGCACAGTGGCAGGCTCATCATTTGGATCCTGTGGCACTAACTTGCCCTGGACGGCATCCTGCAAAATCTGTTGACGAAGTTTTTTAAGAAGATCGAGTTGATATGCAAATTGATCAGATATCAATTCACTATTGTTCTCAAGCAGGTGATACTTTCTGGTAAATTCAATCTGATTTTCAATTGGTGGCAAGGGGATTTCAATCTGCGCAATCTCTTTCATCGGTAAAGTTACATTTGCCATGCCTTTCATTCTGGAAACCAGTTCGTTTTCCCTGTTCAGATCAAGGTAACGGAAGAGGTATTCGGCGCTTAATTTGGTCTTGTCCCTGGGGATGACAGCGCACAAAATTGACCCTAAGGCAAATTTACCTTGTTGAAAATGAATTCGCTTTAAGCTTTTGTGGCCATGACCGGTAGATGATACCAATGGAATTATCACAGCGTTATCGTCAAACTGGTACTCATTGTGCGATTTTCTTGCCTCACTTGTTACCACCATTGGATAAACACCGGGAATTGCTTTATTAATTCCGGTTAATCCTTTTTCAATCCTACAGATATATCCAAGTTTCGCTTTGGGCCAACTCATTTTTATTTTCAATATTATTTGTTTTCAGCATCGGAGACATCAGAATTTCGAATAATCTATTGGAAATTCTGATAAAATTGCTATCTTTGTACCTGACAATTTTATACTCACCACAATGCTCACTGGAGCAGGTTGCCAGTATTGGCACGGGGTTTATAAGATTGTTTTTGTTTATATATATCCATCGTCTTTGAATTGAGCCGCTTTGTCAAGTGCAAACCTGTTGCGGGCATGGTAATAATTAGATTGTCCTTTAGCCCGATATTTCTCAAAATCATACAGATCAATAATCAGGTTATATTTGTTTGCCAAAGCTTTATAAAATCGCTGCTCACCCTTCAGAATATACCGCTGGAGAGCCCACAGTAAATAATCTGCAACACTTAATTCGGGAGTGAGTTTACTCAGTACAATGTCGCACTTGTATTTGATGCTGATCGGATTTTTACGCTTCGAATTGTCTCTTTCGATGGCCTTTAAAACAGCCTGGTTCAACGCAGACTGTGATGAACGGTTCCGTGCAGAAAGGTAAATCTGATATTCAGTGTTTTCTTCGTTGAGCCTGTCTTTGATGAGATGGTAAACCAAATCAAAATAGAACTCGGTTTCATTGCCATTGTGTTTTTTATGGAATAGATCAAGCTTCTTACGCCCAATAATACAATAAAATTTAAAATCGTTCAGCTTTCTGATAAAATCACAGAAACGGACTTGTACCTCATTGTTGTCATAACTGGCATGTAAATACCAGCCATCAGGATTGGTGATGCACGGCAACGTATTGTAAAGTGGATCCGCTTTCAATTCATCCATGAAATCGATAATGGAATTTCGTAAAGCCTTTTTGTCTACAACCTTTATCATTCCGATAATCAGGAGCGGTTTAAAACCAGGCTGTCCAACCAGTAATTTTTTCCCCGATGCATAAAAAGCCGGATCACCACTTTCGTCAATGAAAAGATATTTTTTAACTAATTTCTCCAAGGCACTCGCTATTAAAATTTTTGCAGTATTAATTAAGAACCGACTTAATCTGCTTCAATAATTCGTTGGTTTTCATCATTGAATTTTCCAACATCTGCATTAACTCCATACTGCTATACTCATGCACCTCCTCTATTTTGTTCGGATTCTTGATATCCAAATCATATCCCCGGTCAATGATGGACTGAATTCCTACCTTCCATGAAACATCACTTTCCTGCCGGTTACTCCACCATGCTTTGATTGGATTAAACTCTTCCAGCCTGATCGTCTTTGTTTTGCTGTAAGATTTCTGTCCTTCAGGGAGCCGATGCTCGTAATACCACACCTCTTTTGTGGGTTGCCCTTTGTCGAAAAACAGCAGGTTGGTGGCCACGGTGGCATAAGGCTGAAAAACTGAATTAGGCAAACGGATAATGGTATGCAGGTTGCATTCTTCCAATAGTTTCTGACGTACCCGCTGTTTGATGCCATCCCCGGTAAGTGATCCGTCGGGTAGGACTATGCCTGCCCTGCCTCCCTGTTTCAGCAGGTGGATCATCAGGATCAGGAAAAGGTCGGCGCTTTCTTTGGTGCGAAAGTTTGTGGGGAAGTTGCTCTCGTTGTTGTTGGCGACAATCCCGCCGAAGGGCGGGTTTGCCAGGATCACATTCACACGGTCTTTTTCTTTGTAGTTGCTCAGGGGCTGGTCCAAAGAGTCGCGGAAGGTGATGTTGGGTACTTCGATGTCGTGCAGGATCAGGTTGGTGGTGGCCAGCAGGAATGGCAATGGTTTGTATTCCCAGCCCATGATGTCTGCCTGGATACCTTGCCGTTCTTCCACATTGTTTGCCTGTAGTTTCAGGTGTTCAATGGCAGAGGTCAGGTATCCACCAGTGCCGCAACTCGGATCCAGGATTCTTTCGCCAAGCCGGGGATTCACCATGTCGGTGATGAAATGGGTAATGGCCCTGGGGGTGTAAAATTCACCTGATTTACCGGCGCTTTGCAGATCCTTCAGGATGCTTTCGTACAATTCACCAAAAGCGTGACGCTCTTTGGCTACATTAAAATCAAGTTCATTCAGTTTGTTCAGCACCTTGCGGATGTTGATCCCGCTTTTCATGTAGTTGTTGTTGCCGGAAAAGACTTCGCGCACTATCAATGCACGCTGGTGTCCGGCGCTCACATCAAGATTCCGCAATGCCGGGAACAGTTTCTGATCCACGAAAGCCAGCAGCTCATCACCTGTCATGCCCTCATCATCCCCGGCCCAGTTGCCTTTTTCCTTCACCCAGTGAAATTCATCCGGTATGGGTGAGGTATATGCATCATCAAGCAGTTCAAGTTCCTTGTCTTTGTCTGAAAATATTTTTAAAAACAGCATCCATCCCAATTGTTCCACACGCTGTGCATCTCCATTCAAACCGGAGTCCTGCCACATGATGTCCCGTATGCTTTTAATTATTCCTGATAGATTGGCCATGAAAAGTATAAGGTTTTATAGTGTAGCTCTGTTTAATGCATTACGGATTTTTCCTGACAGGATCTCATCATAACGATTTTTAAGATCAAACGGGTCCCAGTCACAACCTTTCCATTTCCCTCGCTTGAATTCAAATTCATAAAACAGCCATTGTTCATCGTCTACAGTTTTAGAAATGTTGAAGGCAAGCAGGAGACGATCCTTTGATTGGGCTGTCATTGGCACATCGAAACCATCACCATTATTCAACAGTTCTCCAAGAACCTCACGGTTAAAACTGTTCAAGGCAGGATCAATCTTTGCGGGCATAATCGGCTCTCCCATGATAAAATCATTTTTTGATTTATTGTGGCGGTAAAACACCCAATAATATTTAAGCCTGTCAATGTCTGAACTGCAGGTGCATAATTTTAGTTTTCCGGATACCTGGCACATGATCAACCTGTTTTATAAAGTTCGTTTTCGAGTTCGTGAATAGTTTGTAAATATGCTTTCTTGCTACCAAATGAGGTAACAATCTCCATCGGTGATCCGAAATCGGTGAAGGGTTTCACTTTCAGTACCTCCAGTGATTCAATATCTGTCACCCCCTCATCGGCGTATTTCTCCAGGAGTTTTTCCAGTACATTTCGCGCCTGTTCACCGTATTTGGTGAAAAAATCGCGCTTCTTCACGTTGTTTGCACGATCTTTCCTGGTGAGTGGCGGCTTGTCAAATGCAATATAACAAATCAGATCAAACAGGTCAATGTCTTTGTTTACTGCTTCATATAAAGCTTCCACCATCACCCCTTGCTGTTGCAACTCTTCGATGATTGCCGCTTTCTGATCGGCGGAATTCCATTTGTTGATGAATTCATCCAGTGAAGCGTAGGTTCCCTTCACAATTTCCCGGGTGTGATCCTTCAGACTTCCGGTAATCGGCTTGCCATGCTGGTCAAAATAGAGTTCACGGCTAATCAGCACCGAAACATCCACGCCATTCACATACACCTTATGCCGGGCTTCTTTGGCCAGGGATGGATTTGCCTCCTCCGGGTAACGAATGAGGGGTTTCTCCACCACGATTTCATCGCCGGTTACCTCATCAAGAATCGGGGTTTCATCGTTTTCTTCATCATCGATGATGCCAGTCAGGTCAATATCCTCTGAAACCGGCTTTACCCTGATCGGATCCCCGTCAAAATCTTTATCTGCAAACAGATCGGTGGCGTTTCTGAAATCAAGGATAGTGAAAAACATCTTCCCGTACTCTTCGTTGATCCGGGTACCGCGACCTATGATCTGCTTGAACTTGGTCATGGAGGCAATATTGGCATCCAACACAATCACTTTGCAGGTTTGTGCATCGATGCCGGTGGTGAGCAGTTCAGAAGTGGTGACAATCACCGGGAGCGCTGATTCAGGATCAGTAAAACTGTACAATTCCCGTTTCCCTTCGTCATTGTCGCCGGTGATCTGCATGATGTATTTGTAATTGGCAGCTACCAGGTCAGCATTTTCCCTGGACAAGGCGCTGCGCATTCTTTCGGCATGGTCAATATCGGCGCAAAAGATAATGGTTTTTGCATAGCGGTCATATCCTTTGAGGAATTCCGACACCTTTTTTGCCACCGTGGATGTACGCTCTTCGATGACCAGATTCTTGTCGAAATCTTTGGTGTTATAAATTCGGTCTTCCACCGGATTGCCATCCCTGTCGGTTTTACCATCCGGTGGGCGCCAGCCTTCATAATCGACATTTAACCCCACACGGATTACCCGGTATGGCGCCAGGAATCCATCATCAATACCTTGTTTCAGCGAATAGGTATAAATCGGATCTCCGAAATACTCCGTGTTGCTGATTTCATTGGTTTCCCGTGGCGTTGCCGTAAGGCCAATGTGTGTGGCTTTGTGGAAATAGTTCAGTATCTCATGCCAGGCAGAATCTTCCCGCGCCGAACCCCGGTGGCATTCATCGATTACAATCAGGTCGAAGAAATCGGGACTGAATTGCCGGAAGATATTCTTTTCTTCTTCGTTCCCTGTCAGCCCCTGGTATAAAGCGAGATAAACTTCATACGATTTGTCCACCATGCGATTCTGAACAACGGTCATTTTATCCCGGAATTGTTTGAAGTCACCTTTGCGTGCCTGGTCAATCAGCGCAGTGCGGTCAGCGAGAAACAGGATTCTTTTCTTCACCCCGGCTTTCCATAGCCGGTAAACGATTTGATACGCTGTGTATGTCTTCCCGGTTCCGGTAGCCATGACCAGCAATATTCTGGCCTTGGCCTTGGCAATGGCTTCCACCGTCCTGTTGATGGACACCTGCTGATAATACCTGGGCCTTCTGCCTGAACCATCGAAATAGTAATCCTGTGATGCGATCTTTTCCGCATCCGGTGTGGTGATGCCTTTGTACTTCTTGTATTTTTCCCATAACTGCTGAGGTGATGGAAAGGCATCCAGGGGTAATTCCGTTTCAATTTCATCGCCAGTCGCCGTACGATCATGGAACAGAAACCCGTCTCCGTTGCTGCTGAACACGCAGGGGATGTCGAGTACCCTTGCATAATCCAGCGCCTGCTGTATCCCCGAGCGGACAGAGTGATTGTTGTCTTTGGCTTCAATAATCGCCACCGGGATGTTGGCTTTGTAGTAGAGGATGTAATCAGCGCGTTTCCTGGCACCCCTGGCAGTTAACTTCCCCCTGACGTATATCTTTCCGTCGGTAAACGAAACCTCTTCCAGCACCTGTTTATGGTTATCCCATCCTGCCTGGATAATGGCGGGTGTGATGAACTTGGAGCAGATGTCGCGTTCTGAGAGGGATGTTTTATCCATTGGATTGTTACCTGGAAGAAAAGGCGAAGTTATTAAAAAGGTTGGTTAATTTCGATATGATATCGAATTCCGCAGTAATCAGTTAAATATGTTCATGAAATGAGCTAAAAAAACAGGCAATCGGAAAAAGAACATGACTGTTCTGGACAAAGTTCCCTTCAAACGCAAACAATCAGTGTCCCTTTTCAATCGATCATCTGAACCAGAATGCCTATATAATAGTCACTTCAAATAAAAGTCACGATGAGTGGGTAAAGGGTCTTTGATGATGAAGTTCTGGCCGCAGCATATGCCGGAATGTCAGTCTCGTTGTTCTGACAGAAAAACTAAAATTCATCTCTTTTTCCTGTTTTTCTCAGCAGAAAAGAGTGGCATAGTATGCTCCGAAATGAGTGGCACGGTTTACTCCGAAATGAGTGGCATGGTATAGTATAAATAGTCCCTTTCATCAACTTTGGCAAACATTGCAGCCGACTTCGGTGTTCTCATGGTACCCTGATTTTTGCCGCCAAGGTAAACTGGGTCAAACTATTAGAAGGGATGGGGTTAGTATGGCGGATACAAATGAACACTTAAAAATATCCTTTATATGCAGTTGGAACGGAATTACAAATAGTATTTAGATTTCCATTTTTAATAAACATCTTCGCTTCTTGTTCGAAATTAAAAAGCCGGAATAAATGAAAATCAGTGCTATGCTCAACTGAAAAATCAAGTTCGTTTTTTGAAAAATAGAAAGGTGTCTCTTTTCCAAGCTTAGTTGTTTTAACCTCAATATACTTATCAGTACCATTCAGATTTTTTGATAAAATGTCAAAACCTGCGCCATCACCCTCTATTTGCGAAATCCATTCAACCGTATCAGCAAGTTTCTCCTTCCCGATACGGTTCAAATTCCATTTCTCAAATTGCATTATAAGTTCTTCTCCAGATTTGCCTAAGGACCGATTCCGCTGCTCTCTTTCCAGATAGTTTACCTTTATCGGATTTCGGTTATATCCAACTAATGGTTCTGAAACAACTGAAACTGCTGGAGCTTCAACTATCAGTTTTTCGAATTTTAGCTCCGAGTCAGGAAGAATAATTTTCTTGTCAGCGAAATGCCTGAATTGTTCTTCTATGTTTATATTTCCGGTTAGATAATCAATTACTTTATCAACCAGTACTTTTTGGTAATTATACCGGGGTAAGTAACCTTTAACATAGGGCTGGCCCAGATAAATAAGTACTGCACTTATATTTTGATGCTTAAATTCGATTGATCCGTCTGATCTGTTGTTTAACTGAGGTGATAAATAACGGCGATGCTCTGCTTTTGAATAGACTTCACCTTTTAATTCAGCAGAAAGCATTTGGAAATAATCGGAAACGATTAGTTCAACTTCGATATTTGACCAGAAATCAGCCATTTAACTTCTTCTTAACCATTCTGATTCATCTAACCCTACACGTGAAAGTTCAGCAGCAAATTTATTTGCTATTCTCTGTGCATGAGATTCTTTCAGATCAAGAATCCATGTATATTTAGAATCATTAATGTCTTTGAAATAGAATGCATCTCCTTCTTGCTCCGCTTCAACTATTCCATTATTTGTTTGTCCAAACATTATTATACTTAGATGATGGCATTTATTTAAACTTGCTTTCATTACAAGGTATT
>JBAXFM010000120.1:0-14318 GCA_037139855.1 Bacteroidota bacterium | reverse complement strand
TTGCATACCGGCAATGAAGTTGTAATCACCTTCAAACCCGCACCTGAAAATTATGGTTATAAATTTCGCAGGGTTGACCTTAACACTGGAACCCTTGTTGATGCTGACGTGGAGCATGTGGTTGATACCTCTCGCGGAACCAGTATTGAACAGGAGGGCGTTCGTATCGATACCGTTGAACATGTTCTTGCAGCCCTGGCCGGGTTGCAAATCGACAATGCCATTATTGAACTGAATCAGTCTGAAACGCCCATTCTTGATGGAAGTTCACGATTTTACGTTGAGGCGCTGCAATCGGTTGGAATTGTGGAACAGAAAGCATTGCGCCAGTATTTTGAAATCACATCCAACATCACCTATCTGAATGCGGAAAAAAAGGTTGAGATGATTGCCGTCCCCTCCAATGATTTCAGGGTTTCGGTGATGATTGATTATGAATCGAAGGTTTTACAGTCACAAAATGCCACACTGAATCATCTTACCCAGTTTAAGGATGATATTGCTACCTGCCGCACCTTTGTTTTTTTACACGAACTCGAATATCTGCTCAATAACAACCTCATCAAAGGTGGCGATCTGAGCAACGCCATCGTCTTTGTTGACCGTGATATGTCGCGTGCTGAACTTGACCACCTGGCACACCTTTTTAACAAACCCAGGGTGGAGGTGCTGAAAGAGGGAATTCTGAACAATCTTGAATTACAATATCCGAATGAACCGGCCCGCCATAAATTGCTCGATATCATTGGCGACCTTGCGCTGGTAGGTATGCCTATCAAAGGTCACATCATTGCAACCCGTCCTGGTCACTATTCCAATGTACAGTTTGCCAAGATGATCAAAAAACAGATGAAAAAAGAGATGCGACCGGAAGAAGGGCCTAAATTTGACCTGAATAAAACACCTCTTTACAACATCAACCAGATTAAAAATATTCTCCCACATCGTCCCCCATTCCTTTTCATTGATAAAATTCTTGAGATGGGCAAAGATTATGTAGTTGGGGTAAAGAATGTTACAATCAATGAGACTTTTTTTGTTGGCCATTTTCCTGATGAACCTGTTCTTCCGGGGGTAATCCAGATTGAGGCCATGGCTCAAACCGGAGGAATTCTAGCACTCAACATGGTGGAAGACCCCCAGAATTACACAACCCTCTTTGTGAAGATTGACAGTGTTAAATTCCGGCATAAAGTCGTTCCGGGAGATACACTGGTCTTCTTTAACCAGCTCACCGCCCCGATGCGCCGCGGATTGATTTGTATGAAAGGTGTTGCCTATGTTGGCGACAAAATCGTAATGGAAGCCGAAATGATGGCACAAATTCAGCGAAAATAATCAACATATTATGAATCAACCATTAGCATATGTAAATCCACAGGCAAAAGTGGCTGCCAATGTGGTCATTGAACCCTTCGTGTCAATCGATAAAAACGTTATCATCGAAGAAGGGACGTGGATTGGCTCCAATGTAACCATTATGGAAGGCGCACGTATTGGCAAAAATTGTAAAATATTCCCGGGAGCAGTTATTTCGGCCATTCCGCAGGATCTGAAGTTTGCCGGTGAAGATACCATTGTGAAGATTGGAAACAATGTAGTTATCCGGGAGTTCGCAACGATCAACCGCGGAACCAAAGCCAGTTATGAAACCGTCGTAGGCGACAACACCTTATTAATGGCTTATGTGCATATTGCGCATGACTGCGTTGTAGGAAATAACGTGATTATGGCCAATGCCGCCATGCTTGCCGGGCACTGTATTGTTGACGATTGGGCCATCATCGGTGGTATGGTACCTGTACATCAATTTTGCCATATCGGTACACATTCCATTATTGCCGGCGGAACCGGGGTAGGGAAAGATGTTCCACCCTATACAAAAGCAGCGAGGGATCCTCTTTCTTATGTTGGCGTTAACTCCATCGGTTTGCGCAGAAGGGGATTCACGCCTGAAGTCATCAATAAAATCCAGGAAATTTACAGAATCATCTTTATCAAAGGATATAATGTTTCGCAGGCAGTTGAGATCATAGAAGCCAAAGTGGAGGCTACGCCCGAACGTGATGAAATCCTTTCATTTATTGCCAATTCAAGCCGTGGAATTATGAAAGGCTATTCAAAGATGAGGGAAAAATAACACCTGAACCGGAATTGTTTGACCCGCATCCCGGTAAACCTGCACGATGAAAATTCAACTTGACCAGATTGGGAAGAAATTCAACACAGAGTGGATCTTCCGTAATGTTACCTTTTCATTCGAAGAAAATTCAGCATCTGCCATCCTTGGGCGAAACGGATCCGGAAAATCAACCTTGCTGCAGGTTATCGCCGGAAATCTGCATCCTTCCTCCGGAAAAGTTATCTATACCCATGACGGACAAATTATCAGGGACGAAGAAATTTTCCGCCACTTGTCGATGGTTGCCCCGTACCTTGAACTCATTGAAGATTTCACACTGAAAGAGATGCTTGAGTTTCATTTTTCATTCAAACATTATCTGCCATCACACGACATTTCCACCGTTACCGGTTTGCTCGGATTTCCTTCCATGAAACAAAAACAGATCAGGCAGTTCTCTTCAGGAATGAAACAACGCGTAAAACTTGTGCTGGCCATCCTCAGCGATGTTCCGATGATCCTGCTTGATGAACCAACCATGAACCTCGACAAAACAGGTATTGACTGGTATCTCCAACTCGTGAACAAATATGCAGGAAACCGCACCATTATCATCTGCTCAAACCTCCATCAAACCGAGTCGGCATTCGCCAGTAAATCTTTACAGATCGAAGATTTTAAGTGATTTTTTTTGATGCTACAACGAGTTCCGCATCCCGGGTCATTCGTCATTCGTCATTCATCATTTGTTACTCATCACGCCTACGGATGTCCCACAAAATAATACTCACTTCCTTTCTCAAACATGCTGCAGAACTGAGATTCAGAAAGTGACTGTGCATGATCCAGGTAACCTTTAAGGGTGGAAATTTGCATGCCGCATTCCTTTGTTAAAAATGAATGCAATTCGGTTGGTTTGGAATTATAAAAATCGGCTGCTCCAAGTCCGAACTCAAAAATGATAACCGGTTTACAACGTTTAAGCGTTGACCGCCCGCCTTTCATCACCTTGAATTCAGCACCTTCCACATCAATTTTTATCAGATCAATGCGCAAATCATCAGGTATAAAATGATCTAAAAGTCCTGTTTCCACGGTTATCTGATCGATGTCAACATTCTTCCCGTCGTATTTACGTTTTTTAATCCCACTGTAAGCCGGAGCATTTAATACATGCTGGAAAGTGGTAGTGCCTGTTTGGTCATACAATGCAGTGGGGTAGATGGCAACGCTGGCATCACCGGAATATTTAGCCGTTAGAAACTGATAAAGTTCAGGGATTGGCTCAAACCCTATTTTTTTCCCATTGGGGGCTCCCTTGATCATCAGATCAAGAATTTCTCCCTTATGGCATCCGATGTCAAGGCAATTAGAATCCGGTTTCAGGCTTCGCTGAAGGATCTTTTGCGTAAAGGCATCGTACTTCTGGTTTCGCGTAACCGAAATATGGAGCAGGGTCAGGAGTCGTTTAAGAAGTTGTTTCATCAGCCGGATTGTACCATATTTTCCAATTGAGCGGCAAAAATAAGACTTTTAATCCAAGATTTTTAACTAATTTTGCAGCCCTTTTAAAATCAATCATCAAAATATTTTTATGGCTACAACAGCAGATATCAGAAATGGTCTGGTCATCGAATTCAACAATGACTTATACAGCATCGTCGAATTTCAACATGTAAAACCCGGGAAAGGCCCTGCCTTCATACGTACCAAGTTAAAGAGCCTGAAACATGGCCGCGTAATTGCCAACACTTTTGATTCAGGCGCAAAACTTGAAATTGCACGGGTTGAAAGAAGAAAATACCAATATCTCTTCAAGGAAAATACCGATTACCATTTCATGCATACTGAAACTTTTGAGCAAATTTATATTCCGGAAAGTCTTATCAATGCACCGCAATTTTTAAAAGAGGGTCAGGAGATCGAAATTCTTTTTCATGCGGATACGGAAACAGCGCTCACATGCGAACTTCCACCTTTTGTTACCCTGAAAATTATTTACACGGAGCCGGGCATGCGTGGAAATACCGCAACCAATACGCTTAAGGACAGTACCGTTGAAACCGGAGCCATCGTTAAAGTTCCACTTTTTATTGGCGAAGGTGAATTGATTAAGGTTGACACCAGGACGGGAGCCTATTCAGAGCGGGTGAAAGCCTGATATTGATTTCGGATTTCGGATTTCGGATTTACGATTTAAAACCTGCATGTTTTTTCATATAACTCATTTCCGATGAAATTTGAACACTCCATAAAACTATCTGCGTTGGCTGAATTGCTTAAGGCAAAGCCTGTTGGCGATCCCGACTTTCTGGTAACCGGGATGAACGAAATCCACATGGTGGAAGCCGGGGATCTGACTTTTGTTGATCATCCCAAGTATTACGCGAAAGCGTTGAATTCGAATGCGACAACGATCCTTATCAATAAAGAGGTGGAGTGCCCTGCCGGCAAAGCATTGCTCATCAGCACAAAGCCATTTGACGATTATGTTTCACTGGCCCTGCATTTTCGCCCTTTTGAAAAGGCTTTATCTGCTGTCAGCGCCAGCGCTGAAATCGGAGAAGGAACCGTGATTCAGCCTGGAGCATTTATCGGAAACCATGTAACGATTGGGAAAAATTGTATTGTTCATGCCAACGCCAGCATATACGACCATACCGTGATTGGCGATGATGTGATCATTCATTCCGGGGCTGTTCTTGGCGCTGATGCATACTATTTTCAACGCCGTCCGGAAGGATGGAAAAAGCTGGAATCTTGCGGTAGAGTGGTCATTGAAGACAAGGTGGAAATTGGCGCCTGTACCACCATCGACAAAGGAGTTTCAGGTGATACCACCATTGCATTCGGCACCAAACTCGACAACCATATACAGATCGGCCATGACACCTACATCGGACGCCATTGCCTCATTGGCGCCCATTGTGCCATTGCAGGCGTTACTCGGATCGAGGATGATGTGATTCTATGGGCCCGGGTATCGGTAAATAAAGATCTCGTGATCGGAAAAAAAGCCATCGTACTGGCCATGTCGGGTGTGGATAAATCACTTGAAGGTGGTAAAACTTATTGGGGTGTTCCGGCCGACGATCCACGTACAAAGTGGAAAGAGATCGCTGCAGTGAAGAAACTTCCCGGAATCATCAGGGATAATAAATTCTAAACCAACCCTTTACCTTATTCTTCAAACAAGTTTATCTGAATCCTGGCCAGTTTCAAGGGATTTCTGTGTCTCCGCTTTTTGTGAATAAATATCAAGGGCTACAATGGCGGCCATAAACCCCCAAACCGGTACAGATGCTTTATCTGTATCAAGAAAGTTATTCATGGTTCCGTGCAGGAAATAGGTCAAGAGCGCTAACATGAGCGACAAACTCAGCATCCTGACTTCAGGATCGGAGGAAGGACGCCGGTAAACACGCATGGCCACCAGAATAAAAGCGCCAACCAATACAAACACAATCAACATGCCTGGCAATCCCTGTTCGGCCAGCGGTCCGATGTATTCACTATGGGCATTGCCCTTATCACCGGCGTTGGTGCTGATGAGTGTCTTTTCTTTGGCCCTTTGAAATGGCGCGTACTCAAACTGATAAGTACCGGGGCCATAACCGAATACAGGCCTGTCTTCAAACATTCTCAACGCTGATTGCCAACGGTTTATCCGCTCAAGGTTCGAGTTATCTGTGGAAATATTCGAGATTGAGCGAAGGTGTTCCACAAAGTTGGCCGAGGGTCCCTGCCGGTTTTTCTCAAGCCTGTCGAGAATCTGAAAAGAAAAAAGATAAAAGAGGGTCCCAAAAATAATTGACACAAAAAGGATCCATTTGAATTTAATCCTGAATAGGACAATGAATAACACTCCAACTACAAATGCCAGGCTCAACCACGCCGCACGGCTGTATGAAAGCACAAGGGCAATCAGGAGGATTGTCAGAACGAGAAAAGAGGCAAAACGGGTGGTTTTGGTATACACCTTACTGAATGTGAACCCAAAAAATAATGGAATGAAGAGTGCCAGGGTCACACCGTAGGCAGTATGATCATTGTAAAAGGGCTCCATCACCCAGTGGCCAGCCTGTTCATCAAACCCCCATAGGGAATGGTTGTATGTAGTATAAGCAATAACCCCGATGAGCGGGACAGCATAAAACCATACAAACCGGTTAATGTTTGACCGTTTTTTAAACAGTTGAATGGCAAGAATATAAAAAGGGACAACAAACCAAAGACGCGCCAGCAGATGTTTAAAGGAGACCAGAGGCAAATCGCTGGTGATGCTTGTGATCAGCATCCACGCCAGTTGAATGCCAATGATAATGGTAAGGGGATGATTCCATATTTTTTTATCAACCTGCTCGGAGTAAAACAATTTGATGATAAAAAGCAGTAAAACTCCGAACATCAATGGTTCTGAAGGGATTGATACGCCAACATTAAACTCAAACTGGGTGAAGTTGATGGCTATTGGCGTAAGCGCAGTTATCAGTAATAGTATTTTGTCGAGGGAGTAAAAATAAAGATACAGAATTACCAGAAAGACCGGAAAAAAAAGCAACCAATATGTTTCCTTGAACACCAGATAGCAATTCAATCCGATGAATATCGCGCTCAGCACATAAAGGATGGTTATCCTCTGGTTACTGCCGGTAAGGTAACTCCGGATTTCTGCCAGTTTATCCCTCATTTCCCTCTGTTGACAGTCCACGGAATTTGCCGCGTTCAATCAATCCAATAATCAGGATGGCAATAAAGAAGGCTGCCATCGTGCTGAAAACTACAATCAGCCAACGGATAGGGTAAGCTTTTTTATCAGCAACAAAAGGTTTGCTGAGCACATTTACATAGGTATAATCGCGGTTATAATCAAGAACAGCGCGATCAGCATCCATTTTCATGGTACTGAACGCATCCGATTCTGAACGCATCATTTCAGAAAGCAACTTCATCTCCCCACCTTTTTCTTCAAGGTTTTTCTTCATTGCCTTTGCTTCAGCAGAACGGACAGAACCACCACCGGTACTCAGATAGGCCCGCAAGACTTCACGTGTTTGCGACTGATATTCGAGCAGCCCATATTTGACGCCTAACTCTTCTGCCCTGGTTTTCAGGGAATCCATGTAGCCTTTCTTAACCCCCATGATAAAATTATAATTGCGCACGACTTCGGCAAACTTCTCCTTGTGCATGGCCCTGATTTTTTTATTGTATGCATCAAGCATGGCATTGATCAGATCGCGCGCCATGATGGGATCCTGATCGAGTATCTCAATTTCAACTGCTTCAAAAGGAGTTTTATTGATCCGGACGCGCTGGCTGTATTCCCACACCAGGGTACTTTCAAAATGAACGTATGATGAATCGATCCCCCAATGTTTCGCCAGGTTAAATTTTTTCACCAGCGAGTCACGGATATCCCTCGACTGAAAAATCTGCACACTCTGCTCCGTTTCACTCTCATCGGAATATGGAGATATATTGGAAGGATACAACAAGCAATTTGACTTGTACAACGGTGTAATAAAGATCGGGCTGGAAAACAACACTGATAAAAGGATGGCCGCTACAACAACCACCGCCAGTTGCAACTTCCATTTAAGTAGAATATCTATAATATTTTTACTATTAAAAAAATTGTCCATGTGTTGGATTTTATATTATGATTGTCCTAACTGAAATTTCTTATGCGAATTATAGGCTGAGATTTTTTCCATTACCATGATCACAATGATCGACATAAAAAGGGCGGAAACAATTGAAACCATGATGATCAGCCAGCGAAGCGGATAAGATTTGCGTTCAGCCTTGTAGGCATCACTGACAATAAATTTCTGAGGAAGATTTTCTTCAGCATCCACTTTGGCCTGTTTATATTTGGTTTCGAGCAGAATAAGCTGTTCAGTTTTAAATTCCAGGGAATTTTTGAGCGCCATGTAAATACCGCCATATTTGCCCAACACATCCAGTTTTTTCTGTAAGGCTGCCACGGCAGTGCGGTTACCGTTCATAATTGAAATGGCGAACTGCTGATTGAGAACCTGAGACTGATATTCCACATCATTCACCCCGAGGCTCCCAAGGGTGATCAGCGAATCTACAATTTTGTCCTTTTCTGCCTTCATCGAATTGTATTCTGCTTCAACAACCTGAAATCCCTTGACAGACCGTTGACGCATCATGTCATTTTTGGCTGAATCGAGCAGGGAAGCGATGGTATTGGCAATATCAGCAGCCATCTGCGGGTCTTTATCATACACTGAAATCTGAACCGCCATGAATTCAGTACGCCTGAAGGTGATGTTGTTATCATATTCCTTAAAGAGATTGGAATACTTAACGTCAGAGGTACTGTCGATATCGTAATGTTTCATCAGGTTAAATTTGCGCATTACACGATCGCGGATCTTATTCGAATTCAATATCTGAAGCAATTGTTCAGCCTGGTCATCCTCCCCAAAAGCGGTAATATCCTGTCCTTTAACCGATTGCTCGTTAAGGAGTGATTTGGAGATGGAACTGCTGCTGGCAGGAAACATGATAACGGTTGATTTGAATTTGGGCGTGATAAACCAGGGAGAGGAAAAAAACCATGAGCCCACCAACGCCACAACCATAACAATAAACAGGGGTTTTCGCCATTTGTAGAGAAAGATTACGAGATTTGAGGAGTCGAAATCTTCTTCTTTTTTCATTTCATTGGCCATAGAAGACTTTTCAAAATTGGCATCAAAGGTAGGAAATTATACGGGAAACACAACAGGAAGTTGCCAGTAAAAGCTAAATAATCAACGGTCTTCACGCAAAATTTTCACCAATGACCCAAAACTCCAAAGGCGAAGGAACAATGCCAGGATGACCGATGAAACCAACATCAGGCCAAAATTGCCCACCCACGCCTGCTGAACCGGCAGAAAGGCCCAGTGAATGACAAATAATCTGGATATAATATTAAACCCGATCACTCCGAATAAAAAAGCCAGGAGGGTAAACATATACCGGTAATTAATTTTGAATTTAAAGATCCGCTGAACCATTAGAACCTGGAGAATGGCCATGGTAAATTGAGTAACCAGGCTTGAAATAGCCGAACCGGAGGCCAGCAGGCGCGGGATAAGCATATAATTCAGTATCAGATTTATGACCAGCCCCAAAAAAGCAATAATGTTAAGTTGTCTGAGGTTTCCGTTGGCCGTGAGCAGTGTGCCGAAAATATAAGTCGTTGAAACGGCAATGAAACCGGGGATTAACAGGCGGAAAACTTTGGTCGATGCTTCAATGTGGGTATCATACAATAAGTCCATCATCTCATAACTGTAAAAAAAAGAACCGAATCCAACAATGATGGCAAGGGTTATGATGAGGGTAAACGACAGTTTGAGCATATGCTCAATGGGCTGCTTCTTTTTAATCATTTTCGAAAAGATCGGGACAAGCAGTACCCCAAAAAGGTAGGCAATCATGTTGGCCGCGTCAAGAAGGCGAAATCCGGAGGCGTAAATGCCGGCTTGAAAATTCCCTGTCTTTTCTGCCATTAAATTACCAAGGATATGCGGATTGATATGGTTGACCATCGAAAAAATTCCTATCTGTTCCTTAGAGAAAGATGGTAATAAACTTTCGAGCATGACCGGATCCAGACGGTTGTAAAACGTCATCAGCAAAACCAGCAAGGCAAATGGCAGACTTTGTTTGATGATCATAAGGAAAAAAGGCCAGTTCCAGGTCAGTTTGCGAAAACGTGCTTTTTTGACCACAATAAGAAATGCAAGGGTAGCGGTGATTGAGTAGGCTGCCGTTTGGGAATAGACAAACCATTCAATGCGAAAGGCAGAGGCAGTAACATGTCCCCACAACAGCACTCCGCAAAACAGGATCATCAGCAAACGGTCGAGTACCGAGAGCATGCTGTCGGTTTTAAACATCATGAACCCGGAAATATTTGACCGCAGATATAAAATGAAGGACAACAGGAACTGGTTAAAGGCAAGCCATCCCAATAGCCTGAACTGATCGGCATTGTAGCGCAAAATCAAGGCGACAATAAATGCAATGACTACATAGGTAAGACCCAGCAAAAGTTTTAAAACAAGAATACCGGAAAAATGTTTATTCAGCAAATGATTATGCTGAGCAATATTCCGGTTGTTGAAATTTGTAATCCCAAGATCAAGGATGATGTTAAATAGAAAGGAGAAATTCAGAATAACAAAATAGAAGCCATAATCCCCTACCCCAACAATTCGTTGTACAGTTAGGTCAATCCCAAAAATCCATACCGGTTTTATGAGAAGATTTAAAAATAGGAGTAAACCCAGGTTTGTCAGGAACTTCCGCTGCATGAACCAAGAATAAAAGTTGCCAGGAGCGGTAACTTTTTATTATAACTCAAAAAATATTCAGATATTTGCTACAAAGTTAAGAAAATTAATGAACATCGCTGTTAATACACGGTTGCTAATCCAGAACAAACTCGAAGGAATCGGTTGGTTTACCTATGAGTCCCTGAAACGTATTACAACACAACATCCTGAACATCAATTCTTTTTTATATTTGATCGGGAGTATGATCCGGAATTTCTGTTCTCTGATAACATAACGCCGATCGTCCAATACCCCCAGGCCCGCCATCCCATATTATATTATACATGGTTCGAATTGGTCATCCCGAAGTTGCTTGAACGTATCAAACCTGACCTGTTTCTGTCACCCGACGGATTTTTATCCCTGAAAACACCTGTCAGATCGATGGCTGTTTTTCACGACTTGAATTTTGAACACTATCCCCAGGATATCCCTTTCTGGACGCGCAGGTACTATCGCAAATATTTTCCAAAATACGCGGCCAAAGCAGTTCGGATTGCAACGGTCTCCGAGTTTTCGAAGGCGGATATTGTAAAGCAATACAACTTGTCGCCAGAAAAAATTGATGTCGTTTATGACGGTTCCAATGAGGCATACCATCCACTCAGCAAGGAAGAAAAGAAAAAAATCCGCAAGGAATACAGCAATGGGCTACCCTATTTTATTTTCATCGGATCATTGCATCCGCGAAAAAACCTGGTGAATCTTTTCCGCGCCTTCGATCTATTTAAAAAATCAAATCCCTCTGAGGTTAAACTACTCATTGTGGGTGCAAAAAAATGGTGGACACGCGACATCGACCTTGCATTTAACCGCATGGTTTTTTCCGATGATATTATCTTCACTGGTCGTCTGGATGTCGATGAACTTGCCGGTGTGCTTGGTTCAGCTATTGCACTTACTTATGTTTCGTACTTTGAAGGATTCGGAATTCCCATTGTGGAGGCTTTCCGTTGCGATGTACCGGTAATTACTTCCAATGTGACTTCCATGCCGGAAGTGGCAGGAAATGCTGCCCTCCTTGTTGACCCTTTCAATCCCGAATCAATTGCAGAAGCATTGTATAAGGCATATCAATACGAAAGTATCCGTGAAGAACTCGTCATTCATGGCCGTCGCCGAAAAGATTTGTTTTCGTGGCAGCAAACTGCTGACCGTCTATGGCAATCAATTGAAAAAGCTGCTAAATCCTGATTATTTATGAATATCCTTCTGCTTGGTTCAGGAGGCCGAGAGCATGCATTGGCCTGGAAACTTCGCCAAAGTCCCCTGCTTAATAGCCTGTTTATAGCCCCGGGAAATGCCGGCACCTCAAAACTGGGTGTAAACCTGCCACTGTCGGTAACCGACTTTGATGGCATTAAAAACGCCGTTATAAAACACCACATCGACATGGTGGTGGTAGGGCCGGAAGACCCACTTGTTTTTGGCATTCATGATTTTTTCCTGGCCGATCCGGCCATCCGTCATGTCCCTGTGATTGGCCCGGCAAAACAAGCTGCCATGCTTGAAGGAAGTAAGGATTTCGCGAAACAATTTATGAACCGGTATGGTATTCCTACTGCCAGGCATCAAACTTTCGACCAATCAACCCTGGAACAGGGAGTTAATTTTCTTCAAACCCTTAAACCGCCTTTTGTACTGAAAGCCGATGGATTGGCCGCCGGTAAAGGAGTGATCATTTGCAAATCAATCGACGAAGCCATTCGGGAATTCACCGGCATGTTGCGTGAGTCAAAATTCGGGGCTGCATCTCAAAAAGTGGTGATTGAAGAATTTCTTTCCGGCATCGAACTTTCGGTATTTATATTAACCGATGGAAAAAGCTATCTCACACTGCCTGAAGCCAAAGATTATAAAAAAATCGGGGTTGGCGACACCGGACCGAACACCGGGGGCATGGGCTCCGTTTCACCGGTGCCTTTTGCCGACAGTTCATTTATGCAGAAAGTGGAACAAAGGGTAATCATCCCTACCATGAATGGCCTCCTTGCCGATGGAATTGAATACAAAGGATTTATCTTCTTCGGATTAATCAAAGTTGGTGATGATCCTTTTGTGATTGAATACAACTGCCGTTTGGGTGACCCGGAAACAGAGTCAATGATCCCCCGGCTGAAGAATGATTTGGTCCAACTGTTTAAATCAGTGGCTGATCATACACTTCAAACTGAGACCATTTCTGTTGACCTCAGGGTTGCCGTGTCGGTGATGCTGGTATCAAATGGCTATCCGGAAGCTTATGAAAAAGGAAAAGTCATTACCGGAGAAGAGCAGGTAACAGAAAGCCTGGTGTTTCATGCCGGAACAAGGGTAGACTCTGAGACAGGAACGGTGGTGACCAATGGAGGCAGGGTGATGACTATTACTGCATTGGCCGCAACCATGGAGGAAGCCCTGAAAAAATCCTATGAAGATGCATTAAAAATAAATTACGATGGCAAACATTACCGACCCGACATCGGCTTCGACCTTTCTTAACACTTAACACTTAACACTTAACACTTTCATTTGTTCATCAAATTCTTCAAATCCAGCTTTTTCATCCAGTATCTCGTCATTGGGATCACCGGGCTTTGTCTTTGGTCAACAGCATTTATCAGCCCCCCCGGAATGCCAGCTCCGGAAGGCCCGGTGCCACTTTATGCTTTTTTGTACAATGTATTTCACGACTTACCGCTTACGGCCACCGTGCTTGGTTTTTGCCTGGTACTGGCCGAAACTTACTGGCTCACCAGAATCCTGAGCCAACATGAACTGGTTCTTAAGAATTCATCCCTTTCAGCATTGATATTCCTGGTGATGATGAGTTTTCTGCCAGGCCAGCTCACCCTGAATCCAATAAACATTACCCTGGGGTTCATGATCCTGATTCTTTACCACCTCCTGATTTCCTATAACAAACCCGAGCATCTCGACCGGATTTTTGCTGCCGGATTCTTCACCGCCATCGGAAGCATGTTTTATCTGCCATTCATCCTTTGGTTCGTTTTTGTGATCATCAGTTTTTTGATTTTCCGTGCAGGGAACTGGCGGGCATGGATGGCCGCGATCATCGGGCTTATCACACCTTTTCTTTATCTGGCAGTATGGTATTTCTGGCATGGTGATTTAATCGTCAACGCGACCAAATACCCATTGTTTTTCAGGCAAATCCTGGTTTTCCCCAATCCGTTTCATGCTGATTTCTACATACTTTGTGGTTTTACCTTACTGCTGGCATTGTGGGGTATCTTCCTTTTCAGGAGTGGTCCGGAAAAAACAGTTGAGATCAGGTCAAAAACCAACATATTGCTCTGGACACTTGTGTTCACCCTGCTCTCCTTCATCTTTTCCAGATCACTGGCCATTTTTCATCCGGCGCTTGCCATGCCCGCACTGGCCATGGTGATAACCGGTACACTGATCGGGTTAAAAAAAAACAGGGTGGCAGAGATCATTCTGCTTGTCTATTTTTTAAGTGTTTTGATCAACAACCTGTTTATTCATAATTTTGTTTACCATTGATGGGGAAATGCCTCATCCCCTGTCCCCTTCCCTCCATTGTACCAAAGTCCCATGAATACAACTTTTATTAGGTTGTTGGATGTCATTGAGATAAAGGACTCTTTGATGGCATGGAAAGCCTACCCGCTTCCAGTTGAAATTTGCCACGCTTATTCCCCGATGCTCTTCCTCGTAAATTTATCTCCGTTCATAATGACGGTGAGAAAATAAACGACAGCAGAAAGACGAAGCACATCCACGCTGAATTCCTGCACACTGGAATTACGGCCTACTTTATTCACAGATAAAACCTGTACCCCGACGAGAACGGTTAATTCAACCAGGG
>JBAXFM010000119.1:0-14430 GCA_037139855.1 Bacteroidota bacterium | reverse complement strand
ATTATGAATTATATAATGTCTAACTCTATAAGATTTATACCAAGAGCTATGGTTTTAAAAGTTTCACGTAAATTGTTAGACAAAGCCTAATATTCATTTGTCGAAATGAGGAAAATGAACGAAAAAATCAATTTTCTAACTGTCAGCGAACTGTCGGTGAAAATACGATCAGGCGAAATCACATCACGCCAGGTTGTTGAAGCCTGCATTGCTCAGATCAAATCCCATAATCCGGTTTATAACGCCGTCGTTTTTTTAAATGAAGAGGAAGCCCTCCGGCAGGCAGACATGGCAGACATGGCTTTAGCCTCCGGAAAACCCACGGGACTTCTTCACGGCATTCCCATCACGATAAAGGACACTTACCAGGTAAAAGGGATGCCTGCAACTGCGGGTTATCCACCGCTAAAAAACTTCATTCCCGAAGAAGATGCGGTTATCGTAAAGCTTTTAAAAGAACAGGGTGCCATTGTCATTGGCAAGACGAACACCGCAAAACTTGCCATGGATATGCAAACCGACAATCCTCTTTTCGGGAAAACCAACAATCCGTGGGATGTCACCCGCACACCTGCCGGTTCAAGTGGAGGGTGCGCAACCGCGCTGGCAACCGGAATGACTACCCTGTCGTTTGGCAGCGATCTCGCGGGTTCCATCCGCTTACCATCCGCTTTTTGTGGGGTATATGGTTTCAAACCAACACATGGGGTTCTTTCGATAGAGGGGCATATCCCTCCGCTTCCCGGAACGACCAACGGGATACGCACAATTGCCGTTTCCGGACCACTGGCCCGTTCTGCCGGAGATTTGATACTGGCGATGAAAATATTATCCGGACCAAATCCTTACGACCGGTTTGTCTCGCCTGTCCTGCCGGATTCAGACACCCTGCCGGATATTAAAAATCTTAAAATTGCCTGGTCCGACAATTTTGGGAATGTACCGGTAAGCAGGGAAATTAAAGGAAAAATGAACGCTTACTTAAAAAAACTTGCTGATGCGGGCGCTGTGGTCGAAAGAGCAGAACCTCCGGGAATGGATTATGTGGAAGTCTGGGAGCTGTGGGGAACCTTCGTTGGAATGCAAAGTGGGTTTGAAATGTCGAATGTCAAACGGGCCATCGGTGATTTTTTCACAAAAGGCACCGTAAAACACATCCCCATGCATCGCAGGATCGTGGGACCAATTTCTGTTGAAAAGCTGATGAAAGCCTTTGAATTGCAAAGCAGGTATGTTACGAAAATGGACAATTTCCTTTCTGAATATGATGTCTGGATTTGCCCGGTAAGCTCCTCCACCGCATTCAAACATCATGCCCACAGCAAGAGTTTTGGCGATTTTAAAGTCTATGACAATCCCCTGGTCATTGAGGGACAAAAGGTGCCCTATTACGTAGCCACACAATCCTATACCACCGTCTTTTCCACCACAAACAGTCCTGTGGTTTCAATGCCCATCGGGATGGGGGCATCCGGTTTACCCGTGAATGTCCAGGTAGCCGGGAAACGCTATCATGATTTCCGGTTGCTCAATACAGCCAAAGTACTGGAGCAATATGCTGAAAATATGGTGTATCCTTTGCAATCTTATTGATCCCAAAAAACAAAAAAACCGTAAACCTTAAAAGTAATTTGAATATGTGGAAAAAATCTCATTCTGTCGTAACCAGTGAAGTTACCAAAGAACAAATATGGAACCTCTTTGAAGATGTAAACAACTGGCATACCTGGGACCAGGGAATTGAATTTGCAAAACTTGAAGGTAAATTTGAGCCGGGAAATCATTTTACCCTGCGACCCAAAGGCGGGCCAAATGTGAAAGTTCAAATTCTTGAAGCCACAAAAAACAAAGGCTTTCTGGATGTTACTTCCTTTCCTTTTGCTAAAATGTACGACGATCATGTTTTTGAAGAAACAGCAGGCGGGTTAAAAATCACCAATACCATCACTGTAAAAGGATTCCTGAGTTTCCTTTGGGTAAAATTGGTTGCTCAAAAAATTGCAGATGCCTTGCCAGCAGATATGCTTGAACAGATAAAAGCAGCCGCTAAACGCTAAAATATTATAAAACAAACACCTCATAATTTCCGCCCTGGCATGATCGAAGAACGACTTAAAGCATCATTTGGAAAATACTTTGACGCTCCGATAGAGGTTTGGAGACAGTTTGCCGCACTGTGTGAACTGGTCACTTTCAGGAAAAATGAGATCATGAAGCACGTTGGGGAAGTGGAGAAATATGGCTATTTCATCCTTTCCGGAAGTGCAGGTGTTTTTATATGGAAAGAGAACAACTATATGTGCCTCGACCTGATGTACGAAGAAACTTTCTTTGGCGATTATATGTCGCTCATCACCCGTGAACCTTCGCCCCTGGAAACCATGGCACTGGAGAATTCAGAGATGCTGCGGATATCAAGAGACAACGTTGCCAAACTTAAGGAAACACCATTTGGTTCTCTGATTTTCCTGATTTCTGCGGAATGGTCGTTTGTTGAAAAGCAGCAACAGCAAATTGATCTCCTTCTGAAAACTGCAGAACAACGATATACTGACCTCCTTGAAAAACAGCCCAACCTGATTCAAAGAACACCGCAAAAACATGTGGCCTCCTATCTGGGTATCACCACACAAAGCTTAAGCAGGATTCGAAAAAAAATCAGTAAAATGTGATTTTTTACCTTAGGGTAACTTTTTTCACCTTCCGGGAATTGACCTTTGCATGGTTTTAAAATGATAAAATTATGCAAGACAAAAAACAAAAAATCATTTCCACTTCAAAAAGGAAATCCATTGATGGAGGGTACAGACATTATTTAATCTTTGTACTCCTCATGATTTCAATGCCAGTCATCTCTGAAGCACAAACAGACTCTGCTTCCACACGCTACTTCAAACTTCCTGCCCGTGTTTCCTTCGGGAGCCAGATTGTTGGCTTTCCATACCAGAATCTGTTCAATGCCTTCAATCCTTATCTCTCGGTTGGCACAGAATTCAGGTTGAACAAAAGCGAGAAACACCGCATTTGTCAAACTTTGAATCTTGGCATGTCTTTCAGCGATGAAATTGGTACAAAAATCTTCCTGAATTCTGATTTTTGCTATCGTTACACCCATTCAACCGGTATTTTCGGCGACATTTCCGTTGGCCTGGGTTTGTTGAACCAATATCATGTCCGGAAAACCTATAAATTTAACTCATCAACCGGAGAATATGACAAGGTGAGTGATCATGGCATATTCGGAGTGTTTTTCGGTTATGGCATGAGCCTGGGCTATGATTTTTCCAGAAAGACCAGATACCCGGTTTCTCTCTTTGTAAAAAACACTTTTTATATACAATCACCCTATTTTGATAATAAAGATTTCTCCATCATGCCACAATCAACCATTCAAATAGGGTTCACCATAAAATTTAAGAAACATGAAAAATAAGATCATACCGATCCTCCTTGGATTTTCAGTCATATTCCTTTTTGCCTGCAAAAAAGAATATTCCAATCCCGATAACAACAATTCCTGCAATATGAGTTTTATAAACCATCCTAAAAACAGTCAATATCAGGCAATGATTGACAAATACACAAAAGATGGATTTGTTGGGTTAACCGTTTTAGTGGATGACTCTGCAAATGGCCTCTGGATTGGGTCTTCAGGTTATGCCGACATTGAAAACAAGGTTAAAATGACGCCATGCCACTATCATCACACGGCAAGTATTTATAAAACATATATCTCCGTTGTCATCATGCAGTTGGTTGAGGAGAGAAAATTAAACCTGGGAGATCATCTTTCCGGCTATATTTCTGCCGACATCCTTGATAAAATCCCCAACGGGAAGGATGTTACCATTGAAAATTTACTTCAGCACCGCTCAGGGATTCCCGACATTTTTGAAGCCGACTTTTTGCTTGATTTTTTTAACAAATCACAGAAATTCTATTCTATTGAAACATTGCTCGGATATGTCTACAACAAGAAAGCGCTCTCGCAAGCCGGAACCGAATTTTTTTATTCCGACGCAAATTTCGCCCTGCTTTCAATGGTGATCAACAAATTTGAAGGCGATTACGGAAATGCCATTAAAACCCGGATATTTAACCGGCTGAACCTGCATGAGTCTGTATTCATGAATACAGCCGTAGATGCACCCGACGGACTGGCAGATAGTTACTGGGACCGGTTTGGCGATGGCAGGATTGAAAACATATCCGACTGGCAAATTGATTTTACCAGTGGATTAAAAGGAACCGATGGGATTGTTACAACGGCCAACGATATGAAACTCTTTCTCCAGGGGCTGGTCAACGGAACCCTGGTTCCCGATTCATTATTAACAAGGATGACAAATTTTAAAGACGTTCCGGAATCAGAACGGCAAAAACACGGGATCACCGGATATGGTTACGGCCTGATGAAAATCAATGTAAGCAACGATAACTGGTATGGCCACTTCGGCAACCATATCGGGTCGGGTGCAATAGCGCTTTACAATCCAACCCGGAAAATCACCCTGGTTGCATATGAAAATACGGGCACATTTTTTTCTGATAAAATCAAACAACAGCTTTTCAACCAGTTGATCAGGGATGTTGAAGCAATAGCCTATTAAAGAATCGATATTGAAATCTGGAAATTGCATATTTTTGTTGCCAAAGGAATCATGAAGAATTTAGCACAAAAGGGATTAATCCTGATCTTTTCATTAACCATTGTGTTTCATTTGCTGGTTTTGATGAAAGTGATTCCGTATACCATTGTCTGGGGCGGCAAATTGAAGTCAGATGCCGCCATGTACAAGTTTGAATTTGTTTCGCTATTGATCGTAGTCGTATTTCTGATGATAATTCTGGTCAAAGCACAGATTCTTAAATGGAGAATTCCTCGTTTTATGGACCATGCCCTTTGGACAATGCTGGCCATGTTCCTCATCAATGGTTTTGCCAATTTGTTGTCTGACAGTTACCTTGAAAAAATAATCTTCACCCCGGTCACACTCTTGTTGTCGGCGTTAATTCTGATTGTAATTCTTAAGAAAAATTGACAAAACCGATGATGGATGAGTTGCTTTTGCAATTCATCCATCATATTCAACAACTCAACGGTTTTCATCTTTCCCATCGCTTCCTCCTTTCCGAATTTTGCCTGACAAAATAATCAACCTAAAAACCACGTAAAATCAGGAAAATGAAAAAGACAACATTATTATTTGCAATAACAGCAATATTATGGATGACCAATTGTGTGTTTGCACAAAAAGTAATTATTCCTTTAACCGACACCGTGCTGATAGAAGATACCTATACGATCATCTGGAACGGAACAAGCACCGCCTATCGCTTTGTAAACGACAATTGGGAAAGAGCGGCAGGTTACGATTACCAGTTCAGCGTGATGCAAAAGCGATATGATAACCAATGGAAGTCGGTTAAAACCCTGCATCGCATGAATCCCGGTTACGATGGAAAAGCCGGGCAGCGCGATCAGACCATGTATTTCGAACTGGTATACCACTCGCGCAATGATTCTGTAATTTGCGACCTGAATTCTTCCCTGGGAAATGGAAAAGGTTTTTCAGATAATGAGTTCAGAAACCAAACCATCGAGTTTAAAGTCGAAAATATCAGTAAATTCGCTCCGTACGATCATATTCGTATCACGCAGAAATATAAATACGAGCAGGGTGTTTTGGAAGAAACGGTATTCCTGTTCAAGAAAAAAGACGGGAAAGAGATTCCTTTCATGAAAAACGATGAACGGGCATACTTCTATATGAAAGGAAAGTTAGACAAAGCACCAACAACATTTAAACAATAACATCTGTTAAGGGTAGCAGTCATTGAGGTAAATTATTTCACCATGCGAAACGATAAAAAAAGATTCCTGTACATGGTCCTGCTTGGGATTCTGGTCACCCTGGCGCTCAACCTGTTTCTTCCGGATAAAACCTGGGAAATGTTGCACTTTTACGATTTCCTGATTTCCATTGCTATTACATTCATGGTTTGGGAGGGAAACCTGCGCATCGACCATTGGCTAAACCAGAAATATCCCTGGATAACCATGCCCGGTAAACGGATTCCGGTTCACCTGCTGTTAAGTGTCGGATACAGCGCGATCATCATTTTTATCGGTTCATATATTTCCAATAGTTTTACGGATAGTATCCCGATCAGTGGCAAGGATTTTATGAAAATAACTTCTATAATTCTTGCAGCCCTCGTACTGATGTCAGTTATCCTGTTAACCATTGAAATAAGTACCCAATTTTTCATGCACTGGAAAAATTCGCTGACAGAAATCGAAAAATACCGTAACGAGAGCCTACAGGCACAGCTTCAAAATTTGAAAAACCAGATCAATCCTCATTTCCTGTTCAACAACATGAGCGTTCTCTCTTCATTGGTGTATAAAGACCAGGATAAGGCAGTGGAGTTTATCAATCAGTTATCGAAGGTGTACAGGTACCTGCTCGACAACCAGAACAGTGAGCTGGTATCCGTTGACGAGGAATTGGTGTTTCTTCGTTCGTACATTTTTTTACTGCACATCAGGTTTGATAAAAATCTGGTTATCCAGGTGAATGTAAAAAAAGAGGATCTCTCAAGACTAATTCCCCCGATGGCGATTCAGATTTTAATTGAAAATGCCATCAAACATAATGAGGCATCATCGGAACACCCGTTATCAATTTTGATAGACTCAGTGGATGGAAGCCTCACCGTTTCCAACAATCTGCAACTGCGGTCACAGCATGAACCGGGGTCTAAAACCGGCTTGCAGAACATCAGAGCAAGATACCAGTTTTTTACCTCAATTCCGGTGGAAGTCATCAGCAACGCCAGTTCCTTCACTGTAAAAATCCCCTTATTGTCGCCAAAATGAAAGCAATTATCATTGAAGATGAAAAACTCTCTGCTGAGCATCTCAGTAATCTGATAACAAAGGTTGATGCAACTATGGAGGTACTGCATACATTCGATTCGGTAAGGCAGAGCATCGATGCATTTAACAAAGGAATCAAAGCGGATCTGCTGTTTGTGGATATCCATCTGGCCGATGGGTTAAGTTTTGACATATTCAGTGAAATCTCCATTGATACCCCGGTCATTTTTACCACGGCCTACGACGAATATGCCATCAGGGCTTTCAGACTGAACAGCGTTGATTACCTGCTCAAGCCCATCGGGCTGGATGATTTACGCATGGCCATCGAAAAGTTTAATAAATTCAGCCGGAATGATTATTCCGTCATGTTTGACAACATGGTCAATGCCTTTCAATCCATCAACAAACAGTATAAAAGCCGTTTTATGATCAGGATTGGCGAAAATATTGTTTCTGTTAAAACAGGGGATATCGCCCATTTTGTTTTCGAAGATGGCATTGTACTGCTGGCAACGAATACAAATCACCTGTATCCTGTCGATTTCACCCTCGACCAAATTGAACCGATGCTCGACCCAACGGAGTTCTTCCGGATCAACCGCAAAGTAATTATCAACATAAACTCCATTCAGAAAACCGGAACTTACTTCAACAGCCGGTTAAAAATTACCGCTTTATTTCTCCTCGATGACAATTCAATTGTCAGCCGCGAAAGGGTAAACGACTTTAAAGCGTGGCTTGGCAAGTAAAGCGGCGCTTAGGTTTCTTTCGTTTTGGAAAACAATCCACTGAACCTGAGATAAACGCCGATAAGGGCTGTGGCAGAAACAAGAATGGTGCTCATCCCCGACAGAAAGTTTTGCTGGGTAATAACCAGAAAAACAACAAGACTTGTCGCGATGAGGATCAGCGGAACTTTGAACCGGTGCCATGTGCCTTCTTCTTCTATTTTTTTCTGCATCTGTTCAAAAGTCGATTTGTCGATGTCGGTGAGAATGTAGTTTTTAAATGAAGGACTCACGAATTCTATCCGTTCCTTCCTGTGAAGAATGCCTTTTTTAAATAGCAAGGCGATCGTTTTCTTGTTTTTAAGGTTTAGCAACGTATCCTGGGCCAGGTCAAGCAAAAGAAATTGCTCGTCTTCCGACAGGGAACTCCATACATAATCGTAAAAAGTGGACGACAGTTCCTGGATTCTTAAAATCAAATCTTCAGCGACTGCATGACATGTTGATTCCACATTTTGTATTCCCCTGTTCTTTGAATTGTTTTTTGCACAAAAATGCTTGATATCCTCTTTTATCAACAGGTTGTACTTTTGAATGCCAGGATTGAAATTAATTTCCGCATCCAGAATGTCGGAGAGATTTTTGCAAAGAGCCACCCCTTCCATTTCATATTTTCGGGTTTCCGGGTAAATACAGAGCATCCCTGAAACCAACTTCATGAAAAGGGATATCTCTGAGGCTGATGCACCAAATCCTTTTTGCTGCTTCCAACCCTCTTTGTAGGCAGCAATCACTTGTTCAGGGCTTTTATCAAGCCAAAGCGCCACAAGATGATCATCCAAAAGCTGATCCAGCAATTGATTTCTTTCTTTAAAATTTTCCAGCGTATCTATCCCTGTTTCAAAATTAACCAGAACAAGGTTTCCTTCCGCTTTTCCGATTTCCCCGGGGGTTGATTCCTCAAGGTCTGCATAAGTCCAGCCATTTTGTTTTAACAGCGGAATATCGGGTTGGTCATAGGAAATGATGATGACATTGAGCTGGGATTTTACGTTTTTCTCAAGTTCCGCGAGAAGAACAGGCGGGATGCATTCCGAATCGCATGAAAAGAAAAGCATTTTGACCAGCCAATTTATCAAAAAACCGATCAAAACTGTCATGACCACAACCAAACCCCAAAAAAGAAACGCGGGAAAATACCAATGATTTTCATGAAACAAATCAAAAATGCCTGACCAGGAGTTATGGGTAGTTAACACTGATGACTGGGAAGTTCTTACTCCCTGATCGTTGTAATCCTCTTTTTCAAAGACGATAGAAACATCTGCATTCTTGATTTTCAGACATTTACTTTCTATCAGTGGGTCAATGGCTACCGGCTCTGTTTCATTCATGGCCCTGTCGAACGTTGAACGGGCCAATATTAATAAAGGTGAATGAACCAACGGAGGTGCCTTTGAAGTAAGGGAATCCGCAACTGTAAGTTGTGTGCTGTCAAGGCACATAAAGTAAAGGCCCTTCGTATTTCGGATGTGAAAAGATGATTCTCTTTGTTTATGGGATATGTTTTCTTTAAAGTATTGGTGGAATAATTCGGTGCGTTCGTTCATCCGGTAGGCCAGAAACTGCTGTTGCCTTTGGCGATACTTTGCTGTTTCTGCCGAAATAAATGCGCTTGAAAGTATAATGACCGGCACAATAATGATCACTAAAAGCCAGCTTATCACATAAAATGTATAATTCGGAATTTTTACTGACAGTCTGCTCAATGGATCATCCTTGAAACTTCCTTTGGCTGTTGTAAGAACCCGGTAAGTCACAACACAATGTGCAATGATTAAAACCAACAGGCTTAACATGAGACAACTTAATGAAACATTCAATCCGCTTTCAAAACTTTTAAATCCCAGAAGGAGCAACAAAATCAATCCATTGATTTTAATCAGTTGCCAATAGGTACGATTGTTTTGTTTACCCGGAAGCAGCCATTTGAAAAAGTACTCCTTCCCTTCGAGCTTGCTTTTATTTCTTTTTACCAGGTTAATGACCGCATAAAACAGGAAGAGGATAAAAAAGACGAGGATAAAAAAGGCCAGAACAAACATGGCCGTGAGCGCCCCGATCGATTTTGCCCTGGCCTGATTGTACAGCGAGACAACGAATAAATCGGAATGTGGTACAGGAGCAACATACGCAAGATATTTTCTGTTTCGTATCTCAAGTTCCATATCATCTGATTCGCCGGAATTCAATGCCGATATCAATGATTTATTATCCTCACTTTCTAACTTTAAATTATCCCCCACGTCGAAAATCTCCTCCGAGTGATACCAAACTTTTCCGTCTTTGTCTATCAGGCAATATTCAAACCCCTGCGGTAAAACAGGAGACTTCAGCGAATACATCGGTGCGATTAATGCAACGATTCTGGCACTGTCGTATTTTGCCGGCATTGAAAATGCAATGGACCATTCCCCGGAGGTTTGTGAATAGATGGGTTCCATGTTGTACCAATCGGTTCTGAACTGATATTTTTCCGGATGAATAAAGTATTCGCGTGAGTCAACCTTTGTTGATATTGCTTTCTTGTAAGGTGTTATAATAACACGCTGTTTGCCAGCCGCATCTGCCCAAAAAACATTCTTATAAAAAGGGTAAAATGGTTTTTGTAGAAATGAATCTTTCGGAATGATGGTATCCAGTATGTTTTGATACGTGGTTACCCTGGGTGAGAAAAACATATTCTGCCTGTTGTACCAGTCAAGTTGTTTCAGAATTGTATCTTTTTCACTTTGAAAAGCATTTCGTACAGTATCATTCAGGATTTTCAACTGATTGGAATGATCAGAATTCATTTTACAATTAATCAATTGGTGTGAAAGCATGATGACCACCAGCATCGTTCCGGATACAATTGAAATACCGATAAAAGATACTCCGGGCCTTGTCAGTTTTTCCCTTGGACTCATGATATAAACTTTTAAAATGGGGAAACTGATTATGATCAATAAGAGCATGAAAATGAAAATAACGATCAGGTTTGACGGCAGGCTGCGTTTGTCCTGGATGAATTTTTTTTCCTGAATAAAACCGCCAAGGATACAATTGGGGTTTTGATGAAATTTCAAAGGAATCAGGAACAGGAGGTAATTTGTTCCCTTGATATTGATGGTATAAATTTTTCCCGACTGAATGGCTGAAAGCGTATCATTTGATTTTTGCATGCTGGAGAGTGGAACAAGTTCTTCCATTACCTGACCGGAATGAATCTTTTGAAGTGAAAGGTTGCTATCAGACAGTTTCATGTCTCCGGCAAAAGTGGAGAATGTAATCTTGTTGTTGCTGATAAATAAATAATCTGAGAAAAAATCCCGCCGGATAAGGGGGGTGATAAAGTCCTTCAAAAACACATGAGCCGTATCGAATCCTAAAGGTTGTGTTTTAGTGCTGGCAGTATCATAAACGTAATTCAATGCATCAGGTTCCTTGCTGCTGCCGGGTCTGAAGTTCTTTGCAATCGAACTATTTACAGACGGACCAGCATGAGAAAACTTAATGTAACGAAAAGATTGGGCAACCCAGGAATAAACATTGTCTTTTTGTTTCATCCCTGATCCGAGTTTCTCCAGTGCATGGTAACCCCGTTTTTCGAGCGCTTCCTGGTTATCGGCCATTGTCACAAAAAAGTAGAGGGTGAGCAGCGCCATAATCGCGAGAAAAACGGCCAGCGCCACACCGGAAATACTGATTTTTGAAAAGAAGTTTTTCATAAAATTCTGGTTTATGTTAAAACAACTATTGCTGGTTGATGATGATCTCATCAACAAAAAGCCATGCTTTCCCTCCCCTGCCGGGATGCCATTTCGGGCATACTCCTATGTTTTTGGCAACGATCCGCACAAACCTTGCCTGTGGATATCCGCCCCACCGCTCAACATCAGCGTCTTTCCACTGATATTCATAGAGAAATGGTTCAGACTCCATGTTGATTCGCGAATCGATCGTTTTCACCGTGATGGGTAGCGAGTACTCTACACCATCCTTCGAGAAATAATAGGTAACCTGCGTTGGCAGGAAAATCCATGATCCGGAATTCTGCAAAAACCCGGCGCTGATATCCTTCACAGAAATAGTCTCTCCCAAATCGATGGTGGCAACAAAATCAACCCCCTGGTAACCCTGCCAGCAACCATCGGTAAATTCTTTTGATCCCCGCACTCCGTCGAGCAGTGCATTGGTTCCCCCGGCAAATTTCTCATCAAAAGGATAGTCTGTGGTAATTTGCTTGTTGATCCCTGCATGAAGCGTATATTTTGAATGATATACCTGTTCGGAGCCACGACTGCCTTTGAAAGCCCGGGCTGAAATGGTACAGGAATGATGAAGAAGGATTGGTTTTTCGTACAACCCGGAAAACGAGTCCGGATCAGTTCCATCCTGGGTAAAACGAACCTGGCATGTGGTATCCTGACTTTTCATGGTTACCTTTTTCAATCCGGTTATACTGTCATTGGAAAAAGCAATTGACACGGGGCGGATAAAGAAAGGGTATAAATCGGTGCGAAAAGGAACTGCCGGCAATCCGGCCAGATTGAACAGATTGACCGAGTCGGCATCCGCAAAGGCATACCTGACCGATACCGGCGCTGAAACGCTGTGGCACCTTAAAACCACACTGTTACTGTCGATCTTCGCATCCGCAGGATGAAAAACATGGTCTTTTCCTGCCATGGTAAAACAGGTGAGCCGCTCCCCTTTTGAAATCAACCCGCCCTCTGCGTTTTTAAAGAACAGACGTACCCTGTCTCCTTCAACCTTCATGCTATTATAGACAGGGCCTTCACAAAAAATGTTCTCCATCCCATAGGTTTTTGAAAAGGCAAGCAGGGCAAGCCGCAAACCGACATCCTGTTTATTGGTGGGATGAATGTTCGCGGGGTTACCAATATCCATGGTTACGACCATCCCGGTATTGGGTACCGACAAGGTTTTGTACTGTGCTTCCCGCAGAAAGGCAGCCGCATTGAATTTTTCTCCATAATCAAATGGCGCGATCTGGACGTAATAGAAAGGAAAATCACCTTCATCCCATGCATCGCGCCAGTTGCGGATCATGGTTGAGAACAGGTCCTGATAGAGGTCGGCCTGCAGCCTGTTGCTCTCACCCTGGTACCAGATAGCTCCTTTGATCCGATAGTTCAACAGCGGATAAATCATGGCATTGTGCAGCACCGATGCATCCCTGAAATGATCGGGGATGCTGTTCGGTGATTTCAGAAAAAAGTTCAGATTTTGATCTGCTTCGAGATATTTCCGGTCCATCCATGACTCAGCCGGAGTTCCCCCGATGTTGGCCGAAATAAGTCCGATCGGAACATGCAGCATGTTAAACAATTCCCTGCCAAAAAACCAGGCGGTTGCACTAAAACCGGCAACAGTTCCGGTGGTGGCCCGCATCCAGGTTGTCTTGCATGAATCCTGCGGCACATCAGACCGGGCATGTGCCACCTGACAAAATCTGATTTGAGTGTAATTCGTTTTTCGCAAATCTCTCTTTGCATCTTTATATTTTTTCCAGCCGCCCAGCATTTTGATGGTAAACTCCATATTCGACTGGCCGGAACAGATCCATACTTCACCAAAAAGTATATCTTTCAGCGTGATCCGGTTTGTACCGGTGATTGTCATGGAATGAGGTCCTCCCGCAAGGCCGGTGGGAATTGAAACAACCCATTTTCCGTTGTCGCCGGTGATTACAAGTGCCGGTTCTACCAGCCAACTTGCTACAACAGTAACCTTTTCCCCCGCGTCGGCCCATCCCCATATTTTTACGACCGAATTCCGCTGCATCACCATCCCGGAGGCGAGTATCGAAGGCAACCGTACGGCAGAAAAACTGATCAGGCATGAAAAAATAAACAAATTACAGAAAATGATTTTCTTCATCATAAGTTTGGTGTCAGGCACTAAAATTAATTCTTTACCAGCGTATACCGGTAGACCGGTTTTCTGAAATCAAGAATGATGGAATAATTTCCGGCTGCGCCTACCACGATATTGCTGCCACCCTCAACGAGGGTTCCATCCGCGTTGTCGTCGCCGTAGTTGAGATCCCAGCCGTGATTTGCCCGGAACTTCAACTCTCCGGCGGTAAGATTGGCGGTAACAGTCCATAATTTGGTGGTCGGCTCATAGGCAAGGTCAATATCCGTGATCCATCCACCAGGGGTGGCGGTTCCAACAACTCCCCATTCCGTTTTTAAAAACCAGTGTTTTAAAGCAGCAAGGTCTACATTGAGTTTATAATAACCTGCATCGGTGACGGACAGGTTTGCCCCGTTCAGTTGAAGGTTGCCATCGTGATTGTTATCTCCCCAGAAAGTAACCCATGAGGGTTCCTGGGTATATTTGTATTCAGTATTGGCTGGAAACCAGAAATAGCCTTCGAACTTTTCATTGTCTTTCACGGAGGTGATCACAGTTGAAGAATCGCCCGGATTCCACCCCTGGTAGCTTCCGGGGACAAACAATACCGGGTAGGTCACGGTTCTGATCTGTTTTTCATTTCCATAGGAGATTCCGGTAGCGTTGATGGCATATGCCCTTGCATAATACAGGGTATTCATTTCCAGGGAATTGACCTCGGTTGAAAATGAGCCCTTGCCGCTGCTGCAGGCTATTTTATGGTTGCCGGGTGTTGGAGATGGCGCCGTATTCCAGCAGATTCCTGATTCGGTAACCGGGAACCCTCCATCATCGGAAACATTCCCGCCAATTTCAAACCAGGTTAAGGAAACTACGGTGGGGTTGGAGGTG
>JBAXFM010000118.1:0-14587 GCA_037139855.1 Bacteroidota bacterium | reverse complement strand
CGCCCTTGTGGGTTCCCAGGTTGATGGCATCGAAAGCTTCCTTTAACGTATTGTATGCGGTTGGACCGGTGGTTCCGTCTGTGGCTGTTACAATAACAGGTGGCGGAGTTACTGCATATTCCCAGCCACCCATGGATGGAGCAAATGTACTGCGGGTCACCGTGTTGCTATAATCTGTGGTAATCCCTGTTCCGGTGGCAGCCAGAAAGGCCAGATTGGAGGGAAGGTAATTCGCGGCAAGGGTTCCTCCTGCACTGGCAAAGACCGGGTCAAGCGCCTTACTTTTGGAATCCTGGCCAGTGTATCCCTGCCAACCCTCCAATGTTGCATAGGTTGTACTTGGCCCTTTTTTACCTAATATGCCTCCCGTATTCGGAGCATAGTAATCATTATTATCAATTATCAGACCTGTAATCCCCGACATATATTGAAGCCTGACGGCACATTGCCGTTTTGCCGTGGTCCCGGTCCTTGAATTTATAAAAATGTTATTCTTGATGTTTTTTAAATTCGTGCTGCTTACACTGATAAAAGCATGGGTCATCTGGGATCCGGTCCCGGCATTTCCACCAAGATATACCGTATTAAAATAGTAATCAGGGTTGTTCGAAGCCGGGCAATTTTCGTATATTCCGTTAACCGAATAATCCGCGTTGAGATCAGAACCCAGGGAGATGATATTATTTGCAAAGGTTGCAGTGCCTGTTTCAATATGCAGTCCCCTGACCCCTGCAATATAGTTTGATGATGAAACTCTCAGGCTGTGAATAAAATTACCGGATACGGAGTTAATCCCGTCAGTGCCCCCGCTGTAATACATCCCTGTAACATTATCGGTCACCGATCCGGAGTTGGTGTTTGAAAGATCATATATGGTATTGCCCGAAATGGTCTGCCCGGCAGTGGTGCTGGTCTGGCAGATCCCGATAACTGAGGCAGAACTGGTTATTGAATTGTTTGCATTGGCTATCGTAAGGTCTCTGATGGTGTTGTTTGTGATGGTGTTGGCACCATTGCTGGTTTTGATGCCCTGGATACTCCCGTAAGTTCCCTCGTTTGCATTTGTGGTTCCATTGGTCATTTTAGCAATCGTGTTACCCGAAATAGTTACTGTACCTGACCCCTGGTTATAAATTCCATAAACAGTTTGTGCTGGTGATGTGGAGGCTGAACTGGCATTGATACTGTTTGACGTTGTTGCGCTTCCTATCACATTGTTGCTGATGATCGTAGGTCCCGTTGTCGTGCCTTCATTGTATATCCCGTAGAAGCTATGTGCAAAAGTGGCAGAGCCGGTAGTGGTTATGGACCCTATCACGTTATTTTGGATGTTCATTTCTCCCTGATAGGCGTAAATGCCATATGAAATTCTATTGGCAGATGAATTAGCCAGTAAGATGGAACCGGTTCCTGTGGATGAACCGATTGTGTTGCCGACTACAGTTCCAACGTTGACTTTACCCTCGGAAACTCCAATTCCAATCCATGCATATTCACCAATATTGGTATAGGACATGTTTTTGATAGTGTTGTTCTGAACTGAACTCGCCGTGGTTGACCCAACCGATAGAACGATACCGGTAAAATTGTGCCATGAAAGTCCATTGATTGTCAGGATCCCGGTATGATCGGCAGCATTACCTCCTATGACATTATTTGAAACCGTGAAATTATTTCCGAAAGTATTTTCTATCCTTATGCTGACATATTCATAGGGACCGGTGGGAACAACTGTGGTTGTTTCGTAAAAGTTATTGCCTGTGATTACCCAGTCGGTTGAATTATCAAGGATGTAAACCCCGCAAGAACTGGCATCATTTTTAAAACAATTGTAAATATTGCAGTTAGAAACCGTATCGTTTTTATTGTCATATCCGGAAGAACCGACCGAAAGAACCATGTTGAATGGCCGGTTCACATCCTGGGTAATATCACAGTTGTCAATCCTGTTTCCGCTGTTGCCATTACTTGCGATCGCAGTTGAAAAAAGAATCACGCCGCTGAATGCGTTTAAGGCAGAAGCTTTCACTGTACAATAGTTAACTTTATTATTTTCAGCCGAGTTAATAAACCGTATGGCCGATACCGGCAATACACTTGCAACGCCATAAGTGTTCACAATGGTGAGACTTTTTGCGCCAGCCTGGTTCACCCTTCCGTCAATGGTCACTTTGTCTGCTCCGTTCAGATCAATCAACGGGGCGTTCAGGTTCCCGCTGATGGAAAGACCTGTCACCGTGGGATATACGGTGACAGCTGTGTAGCTTGAAATGTTGGGAGAGGTGCCGCTTCCGCTTGCATTGATAACTGCGCTGGCTGTTTCGGTGGTACTCGCATTGATTTTAACAGTGATGACTCCCTGGTGTGTGCCCAGGTTGATGGCATCAAATGCCTGCTTTAACGTTGAATAAGGAGATGGACCGGTTGTGCCAAGCGTAGCAGTTACTTCAACTTTCGGAGTTACCGCATATTCCCAGGCACCCATGGATGGAAAGCTTGTGCTTCGGGTGATGAGGCCGGCATAGTCTGAGGTGATTCCTGTGCCTGTCTGGGCAACCAGCAGGGTTTCGGAAGGTTTGTAACTTGCAGCAGTCGTCCCCCCTGCACCGGCAAAAATTGGATTCAGTTTTGTACTGTGGTCGTCGTTTCCTGTTACGCCGGTTACGATCGGCAATGCCGTTTTTGCCGAGCCGTAAAAACCCAAAACCCCCGATGGGGAAACAAAATAATCGTTGTAATCGCAGGTTAAGGTGCCAGCGGTTGCCGCAAAATAGGCGGCATAATGGTTCGGTGGATTTGCCGTTGTCGATTTGACGGCAGGCTTTGTCCGCGCGTTGTAAAAGATGTTGTTCCTGAAATTGCGTGTAGTGGCGGTCGTTGCACTGTACAGGGCATAGGAACTTTTGTCTGAAGAGCTTCCGGACAGGTATACCGTATTGTAATACAGGTTGTTGGTGCTTAAAATAAAATCAGTTTCTAAGATTCCGTACATCACGGTTGAGGAGGTTCCCCCAAGGGTGATGATGTTGTTGGTGTAGTTGGCTGATCCGGATCCTATCTTTATGCCGTATATCGTGGCTGCCGTGCAGAGGGGATTGACAGAAATGTTATAGATGAAATTCCGGGAAATGTTGCTCATGACCAGTTTCTGCATGTAAACGTTTATGCCGCCAATACTCCCGGTAAAGAATTCATAGGAGTTGGAAAGATCATGAATGGTGTTGCCGGTTACCGTTTGGGCATCTGAATTTCCGCCAATGAAAATTCCCATGACGCTCAAGTATTGTACCCCGGAGTTGTTGCTGGCAATGGATAAATGGCTGATGGTGTTGTTGGTAATGGTAAATGCGCCGTCTTCTGCGAGAATACCGACAGTTTGACCGGAGGTGGAATTCGTGGGATTGGTTGTGCCATTCACCAGGTTCGTCACCGTGTTCCCGTCAATGGTTCTTGTACCGTTTCCAGTGCTTATTATTCCATAAACTTCCTGGGATCTGGTTGAGGATATCGAACTGGCCGTGATGCTGCCAGCCACGGTAGTGCTGCCTACCAGGTTGTTGCTGATGTTGGTATTCCCGGTGGAAGCTGCCCCAATTCCGGTAAAACCGTGGGCTGTGGTGGCCGGACCTGCCGTGGTGATCATGCCGATACTGTTGTTTTGGATGAAAACATTTCCCGCACTAGCGGTGAAAATTGCACGGGTTTCGGCGGTAAGCGCTGAACTTGTCACCGTGATGGGGGCGGAAGCAGTTCCGATGACATTCCCGGTTACGGTTCCCACATTGACATTACCCGCAATAATCCGGATTCCGTCCCAGATTTCTGAGAGAGTTGCTGAGGTGAAGTCAATGCCCTGGATGGTATTGTTTTGCACCGAACTCGCAGTGGTGGACCCTACCTTGAGGTAAATACCCCTAAACTGCACACCGCTCGCACTGCTCACTGTCCAGGTACCTGTGTGGCTGGCGGAAGTACCTCCGATGAAATTATCCGAAATGGTAAAGTTGTTACCCGAGGTATTGTCAACCCGGAGAAAATAGTAGGTCCAGGCTCCCGCTACAGGTACCACAGCGGTTGATTCGTACAGGTTATTGCCCGTGATGGCCCAGGCGGTTGAATTAGAATATATATATATCCCGTGTGAACTCGCATTGCTTTTAAAGAAATTGTAAATGTTACAGTTCGAAACCGTATCGTTTTTATTTTCAAACCCGGCTGAGCCATTCGAGTAAACGACTTGGTAAGGTCTGCTTGCATCCCGGGTCAGATCGCAGTTGTCGATGCGGTTTCCGCTGTTGCCATTGCTTGCGCTGGCGGTGGAGAAGAGGAGGATGCCGCTGTTTGTGCTCTGCGCGGAGGCTTTGATCGTACAGTATTTCACCTTGTTATTTTCGGCCGAATTGATAAACCTGATGGCCGATATGGCCAGGGCATCGTTTACCGTGGCAGAGGTGTTTACGATTGTCAGATCCTTGACTCCCAGTTTATTGACCCTTCCGTCAATGGTTACCTTATCCGCTCCGTTCAAATCGACCAGCGGCCCGTCAATGGCCCCGCTGGCAGAGAGACCTGTCACCGTAGGATATATTGTGACAGCAGTGTAGCTTGAAATGTTGGGAGAGGTGCCGCTTCCGCTTGCGTTGATGACTGCGCTGGCAGTTTCCGTGGTACTGGCATTGATCTTAACGGTGATGACTCCCTGGTGTGTGCCGAGGTTGATGGCATCAAACGCCGCTTTTAAGGTTGAATAATAGGTTGGACCAGTTACTACGGCTGTTGCGGTTACCTCTACATTGCAGGCTATCCCGCTTCCGGCTGCAGCCACATTGATGGACGTCGCCCCTCCTCCTCCCACCGGGATGTTGCCGTTATAAGATTGAACCGCTGTTGGACTGAACTTAACGTAAATTGCCTGAGAATAGGATCCGCCTGGTTGTGTAAGGCTCAGTGAACTTGCATAGGTTCCGCCGGCGGTTGTGCAATAATTGAACCCTGTTAAAGCCCCGACGGTGACATTGGCGGTTGTCAGGGTGGTCCCGGTGATGGTAAATGAATTGGGACCTGACGTGGTGCCGTTGCAAACATTGCCAAACCCATTAAGAGTAGTAGCTGATAATGAACCAGAGGGGGTTGTCACTTTCGTGAACACAAAATTATCGACAGCGATGTAGTTGGCTGCAGCACAAGCAAGGCTGAATTCATTAATTTCGGTTCCGGCTTCAGTTGCAGGCAGTGTTATTCTGTGCCAGGCTCCTCCCGTAGCAATTGGAGTTTGGTTGAATGTGACACTTGTAATGGTGACGGTATACTGTGGAACACTATTAAGATAGCCGGTGACGACAATGGATTGACCATATCCCAAAACGTTATTCCCATTATCACTGGAGGGCCAAACGTCAAGCTGACTCAATTTAAAATTGATGCTGTTGGTTGACTTGATGCCACCGAAATAGCTGATGGTTTTATTGTTTCCAAAGGTGTCCATATATCCGTTGGAAGGGGGTGAACCGGAACCATACAATGTAAATATTTCACCAACCATGCTTCCTGTCAGCGAAAAGTTGATCCCATCCGAGGTAAATGTTTTATTACCGGTTCCCAAAGACTCAAAATCATAGGTGGTGACGCCGGTAACCGCTAACCCGGCATTTGAAATGCCTGCGAAAAATAAAAGTACCAGAAGTACTTTGCTAACCTGGTCAGCCAAAAACGGGCGTTTGCCGTAAAGGAAAGTTCCGTTAAAAATTCCATGAAGTGATTGTAAAGTTCCCATAAGGTGTGATTGTTAATGAATAATTATTCAGGTTTATAAGCAGGTGATTTAATAGAGTTAGGAAGAACAATCCCATGAATTTGATTCCATAAGGGACAGAACCGCGGGGAGGTGAAAAAAAAACCTGGGGGCGTTGATCCTGCATAAGTGAATTTAGTTTGTATGATCACAGATAACTGGGTGTGGAACCAGCGAACACTCTTGTGCAAGGCAGACTACCTAACAAAGATAAACTGTGAAGTGGCCGAATCCTAACATTTTTTAAACTATTTTTCATATGAAAGGTATAAAACAACATGAGCATTAAACTGTACACATCATGAAAGGGTAAATCAAGGCAAAAGCCATGCCATTAAAAAAACACCTGGTCTGCAAAACAAATAATTGCGGTAAATGGTTAGTTTTGAGTGACTTTAAAATTCATTGATTTTTCAATGTATAAAAAAGGATGGCTATTGAGTGAAAAAAAACGTGTACATGCGCGATTTCGCGTATTGATTTTTCACAAGGAATCGAACTGATGATTGTTAATGGCTACAAGGTGGGCGTCGCGTTTGGATTATTGGCTGCCATGGCACAGTCAACCGAAGAATATATCATCATCGTGTTAAAAAAACACGGCTTGATTTCCTGAAAAAGAAATAATCATTTCGCTATTTAAACACCGCCCCATTGGGCGCAACCCCAACCGTATATTGTTTGATCAGCGTTCCCTGCGGGGAATAGCGGCGGAGTATCCCTGGGGTGGTATAGTCGGTGGCATCAAGGGCATAAATTTCGCCATTTCCCGGGTTTACATTGAATCCATAGAAATATTTGCTGCCATCAACCAGGGGGGTTGCCGGCATGACCGGCGAGGTGACATCCATGGCATAGATGCCGGCGTAACCAAATCCGCCGCCAAAGTACACGGTTGATCTGTCCCTGCTGATGTCAATGTGTTGCGGATGCTGGTTGGCAGAAATGATATACTCTCCTGTTTTTTCATACGACTGACCTGATAACCGGACGAGTTTTGACGGTGTTTCCAGGATAATGCTGAAGGATGAATCGTATTTGATAAAGCCATAACAAACCACCCAAATATCGTTGTTCTTATCCACCACCATCTCTTTGGGATTATCCCCTACCTTAACCGTTTGGATCACTCTGTCGGTTACAGGGTCAATGACCGAAATGGTTGAATCTCGGTCATAGGCGCCGCCATTGCAAACCAGCACATTTCCGCCTGCCACGATGGCCTGTTCGGGTCCCATGCCCACTTTAATCGTCCTAAGGACTGTATTGGAGCTAAGGTCGAATACCTTAACAACCCCGCTTTCGCCCCATTGTGTAATGTAACCCTTGCCATTATAGGAGGTCATATACCTTGGGGAACTTAATCCGGAAACGAATCCTGCCTCTTTGAAATCATTGGCATAGGTAACAAACACGGTGTCGGAAAGATTTAGCATCATGTAAGCTTTTCCGCTAACAACATACATTGACTGAAGCACCTTGCCCAGCGGGTGTTTATTTACTACGGTGAAAATTGAATTTTTCACACTGTCTTTGGCAAAATCATAAAAGCTCACAGATGCATTCTCCTGTCCAAAGGTTCCTTCATTGGAAATAAAAACCCCACTGGCGTAAGCGCCATATTCAACATAAACAGGGTCCTCTTCTTTCACACATCCGGCAATCAAAACAGTGATGAGCAATGCCCAAATAAAATAATACAATCGTGTCTTCATGATTTATTGTTAGGTTATCCGTCTAATGGCAAAAGTACTAAAAAAATCGGACAGTGCTCAGATATTTACCGTAATTCCTTCCTCGGCCGGGTAAGTTTCCGGGAAAACCGAACGGGCTTCTGCAAGCAAGGGTTCTATATCCTCATATCTTGCAGAGAAATGACCAATGAGTAATTTTTTAACCCTGGATTTCGCCGCAATGGTGGCTGCCTCCATCGCCGTGGAATGCAGCTTATCAGCCGCAACCGCCGCCAGATTTTGCATAAAAGTGGCCTCATGATACAGAAGCCCAATCTCCTGAATATAAGGAATAATCTGCTCGGTATAGCCGGTATCGCTGCAATACGCGTAGGAACGGGCAACCTTTACATTGCGTGGCGGATTTTTTTCGCGAAACACAAACCCGCACGTGGGGATCGTATGGCGCAATGGGAAACTATGTACCGAAATCCGCTCCTGCTCAAAGATTAGCTCATATTGATCCATGCGCAACGGATGGAAAATCAAGGGATATTTGAGGGTGGTTTGGGAGACCTCCATCTGAAGATCGAGTATGTCGTGCAACATGGCTGGGGCATAAACATGCAACTCCTCTTTTCGCCCTAACAGATGCATCGAATTCAGCAAACCGATCAGTCCAAAAAAATGATCTCCGTGCAAATGGCTGATGAATACTTGCTTGATCCGCTGAAATGATATATGGTATTTCCGCAGTTGAAATTGAGTTCCTTCTCCGCAATCAATTAAAAAGAAGCGCTCATTTGCATTGAGCAAATGAGCGCTTAGGTTTCTGTTGTTGGCCGGGACGGCAGCATTGCTGCCCAGCACTGTCAACGAGAAGTTCATGCGATGTTATTCTGCAATGGGTTCCTCGCTGTCTGTGTCAACTTCAGGTTTCACATCATCCTTGGCCGACTTTGCATCGCGGGCCAGGTTTTCAGCTTTCACCATGTCAGCTTTCAGGTTGGCAAGAGCATCGATATCGCCAAGGGTTGTTTTCTCCAGGTTATCCTTGAGTTTTTTAACCGCTTTTTTGGTATCGCTCTCTTTTTTCAGACCGGTCTTAACCTCCTTGTTCTTCTCCACGTTGGCAGCATCCTGGTGGATTTTGCTGTGGCTGAGGATGATCTTTTTATTTTCTTTCGAAAACTCGATCACTTTGAAATCCATGGCTTCTTCTTCCTTTGCCATGCTGTTATCTTCCTTGCCCAGGTGGCGAAGTGGTGCAAAACCTTCAACACCGTACGGAAGTGCAATGATGGCTCCCTTGTCATTCAAACTGACAATGGTTCCAAGGTGCACGGATCCTACCGCAAACACGTTTTCGAATACATCCCATGGATTTTCTTCGAGTTGTTTATGTCCGAGGCTGAGGCGACGGTTTTCAACATCCACATCCAGTACCATCACTTCGATGCTTTCTCCAATTTTGGTAAATTCGGCCGGATGCTTGATTTTCTTTGACCAGCTGAGGTCGGAGATGTGAATCAATCCATCAACACCTTCTTCCAGTTCGACAAAAATGCCAAAGTTGGTAAAGTTGCGAACCGTAGCGGTATGGGTTGAACGGAGGGGATATTTATCCCTGATGTTGGCCCATGGATCTGGAATAAGTTGCTTGATCCCCATCGACATTTTACGCTCTTCGCGGTCGAGGGTGAGAATAACCGCTTCTACTTCCTGACCAACTTTCAGGAAATCATGCGCGGTGCGCAGGTGCTGTGACCATGACATTTCGGAAACGTGAATGAGACCTTCCACGCCGGTGGTGATTTCAACAAAAGCGCCATAATCGGCAATCACAACCACTTTACCCTTCACTTTGTCGCCAATCTTCAGGTCCTGATCCAATGAATCCCATGGATGCGGGGTGAGTTGTTTGAGACCAAGTGCAATGCGTTTTTTGTTTTCATCAAAATCGAGGATAACCACCTTGATTTTCTGATCAAGTTTGACAATCTCTTCAGGATGGTTGATACGGCCCCAGCTGAGGTCGGTAATGTGAACCAGGCCGTCAACGCCGCCAAGGTCAACAAATACACCATAGCTGGTGATGTTCTTAACCGTGCCTTCGAGGATCTGTCCTTTTTCAAGTTTCTTGATGATCTCAGCTTTCTGGGCTTCGAGTTCGTCTTCGATAAGCGCTTTGTGTGACACCACCACGTTTTTATATTCGTGATTGATTTTCACCACTTTGAATTCCATGACTTTGTCAACAAACACATCGTAATCGCGGATGGGTTTTACATCAATTTGCGATCCCGGGAGGAACGCCTCGATGCCGAAAATATCGACAATCAAACCGCCTTTGGTGCGCGATTTCACATAACCCTTGATAATTTCCTGTTTTTCGTATGCATCGTTGATGCGTTCCCATGATTTGAGGATACGGGCTTTTTTGTGCGATAAAAGCAACTGTCCGCTGGTATCTTCCTGGTTTTCGATGTAAACTTCAACTTTATCACCGATCTTCAGCTCAGGATTGTAGCGGAATTCGTTCATCTGGATCACACCATCGCTTTTGAAGCCGATGTTCACAATAACTTCGCGGTTGGTCATGGTGACCACGGTGCCTTCGATCACTTCATGGTCCTGGATGGCCTTGAGGGTTTGATCATAGGCATCTTCCAGTTTGGTACGTTCGTCACTGGAATAAATTTCATGTTTTTTTCCGATGGCATCCCAGTCAAAATCAGCAGGGGCGACTGGCGCCACATGTGTTTTTCTGGTGGCTTTCACCGGCTCAGCGGCTACAGTTTCGGCAACTGGTTCCACAACGGCTTCAGCTACTGCTTCTGCAACAGGTTCTGCGACAACCTCTGCAACTGGTTCAGCTGCAATTTCCGCAACTGTTTCAGCTACAGGTTCTGCGACTACTTCTGCTACAGGTTCTGCAACTACTTCAGTTACAGGCGCTGCTACTACTTCAGCAACAGGTTCTGCAACGACCTCTTCCACAACAGGAAGATCGGTGTTGGTGTTTTCAATTTGTTCAACAATGGGTTCAGCATTCAGCTCCATGTTCTCATTGGTTTCTTCAGGAGTCATTCATTTTTGCTTTATGGCAACGCGGGTGCGTTGACCGGGTTTAACATTGAGTTAACTGACAGGGATTTACATAAAGAACATCAACCATTTTCACCCTTTTGTAAAATGGGGGTGCAAAGATAGAAAGAATTATTTTAAAAGACAATAGGGATGCAATGGGAAGATTTTGCCTTATCCTAACCTGGAAAAGCCTAAGACTTCAAACATTTTAAATGGGTACTAACTTTGCGGCTCTCTGCGTAAAAACTCTGCGGTTCTCTGCGGTTAAGACTTTTTTTTACCGCTGAGTTACGCAAAGAAGACGCAAAGGACCGCAGAGTAAGTAAAAATAGGGAAGCAATAGGGAAGTAATAGAGAAGCAATAGGGAAGCAATATGGAACCAACCTGTTTTTTGTGTTACTTTTGTAAAACAAAATAAACCAACCTATGAAAATTACAATACCAAAAAATATTCCCCTGCTGATTTTTCTGCTCATTGGTGTAATTCTGACCATTGCCGGTTGCAAGAAAGAGATTGTGGAAACATATCCGGAGCCAAAAAAGTTGGTGATGACCATCAACTTTATAGATAATTATATAAACCCGAAGCTGGGCGCCATTGTATTCGCTTCTGACTCGCTGGGAAGTGTTATTGCAGACACGCTAATAAAGGGGAATGGCAAATTTTATATTTTTGCTAAACCAGGAATTAAAATGCCAAGCCGTTTCATGCTGACCATTGCCACCTGGGAACCTTCGATGCATAATTTCGAGATCGCAATGAAAACCTATACGCAGGTTAAAAGCTCCGAATGGACTTTGCGGGGTCATCGCCCGGACACGCTTGGACATTTCACAGTGAATCTGACCAATGTTCCGCAATCAGCGCTGATCATTTACGCCAACGCCGGGTATTCCAACCTTACAACTATTTACAATGATGTATTTAACTTGTGCTATATTGATCCCGATGAACTTCTGGTCAAAATAGAGGACGGCCTCGATCAAAAATACCAGTGGATCAACAATATCCATCCCGGCGAAAATTACAACATCGACATGGCATCGGCCCAAACTCCGGCGCTTAGTAAAATCAGTTTGTCGGGAAAATACTATGAAGCAAGGATTTGGGGCTTCAAAGACACTGATTACGAAAACAGCATGCCGATCATGACCAACTATTCCCTTGGCAATGTGCCGGTTAACAATGAGATCAACGTCGCGGTCCTACCGGAACACTTTCAGGGTTACCGCACGGAAATGAAACTTATTGAAAACTGGACCTCAGGAACCTCCTACACCTGTCGTGTTAACGGGGATATTCCGTCATCATTTCAAAAGATTGATGCGTCCGTGCAATCTATTACAGACTATCCGGCCGGGAAAGTTGCAATTCAATCCACCGGAGACTTTACCACCACCAATGCTACCTGGCAGTTTTACGGGCACAACAACCAATTTTTCACCTGGAGCATGATTGGTAATAATACCATTACCGAATTCCAATTGCCAAGCCTCTCCCCTTCCATGCTGCAAACCTTTCCCACCCTGTCGCTCGACTCACTCTATTTTTACAATGCAGAACTGTTCAAATATCCGGGAATTTCCTCCTATGATGCTTTCGTCAACCTGGTTTTTGACCCTGCCAACCCTCTTGCGCAGAATAAACTGAATGCCAACTCCTTGATATTTGGGCAAGGTAAATGATCATTTTTTCTACCTTTGCACCCTAAAATGTAATCATTATGCCATTAAAATGCGGAATCATCGGTTTATCGGGTTCGGGTAAAACAACCCTGTTCAATTGCATCTCAAACAATCGTGCTGAAACACATGCTGCAGCTTTTTCAGGCACCAAATCGAATCTTGGGGTGATGAACGTTCCCGATGCAAGGCTGCAAGCCATTGATAAAATTATCAAGTCGGTGAAGGTCGTTCAAACAACCATCGAAATGGTTGATATTCCTGGTTTGTCAAAAGGCGGGAGCCACACCGAAGGAAATAAATTCCTGTCGGATATCCGCAATGTGGATGCACTCATCCATGTGATCCGCTGTTTTGACGATCCTCAACTGCCCCACCTCGAAGGTTCCATCAATGCCGTTCGCGACAGGGAGATCGTTGACCTTGAATTGCAGATCAAAGACCTTGAATCGGTGGATAAAAAGATTAGCCGGGTTGAAAAAATGCTGAAAGCCGGCGATAAAGAAGCAAAACATGTGCTCGACGTGCTTCATGTGCTGAAAAATCACCTTGAATCGTTCGAGTCGGTCCGCACTGCGCCGATTTCTACCGACGACCGGCGCTTTATCGAAGATATGTTCCTGCTGAGCGATAAACCGGTGATGTATGTGTGCAATGTTGACGATGCTTCTGCGACCAGCGGTAATGATTATACTGCCAGGTTTATTGAATCGGTCAAAAACCAGGATGCCGAAGTACTGATAATCGCTGCAAGAATGGAGTCGGAAATTGCCGAACTTGACAGCGAGGAGGACCGCCTGGCCTTTCTGGGCGATGCCGGATTAACCGAACCTGGCGTGAACAGGCTGGTGCGTGCCGCATTTCATCTCATCGACCTGCAATGTTTTTTTACCGCCGGGCCGAAAGAGGTACGGGCATGGACCATAAAAAAGGGAATGACAGCCCCGCAGGCTGCCGGTGTGATTCACAGCGACCTCGAACGTGGTTTTATCCGGGCAGAGGTGATGAAATACGATGATTTCATGAGACTTGGCTCCGAACATGCCTGCAAAGAACATGGTAAGCTCATGATTGAAGGTAAGAATTATGTGGTCGGTGACGGGGACATATTGCATATAAGGTTTAACGTGTAAATAGCTGTGAAATAAGTCAAAATGCAAAAATCAAATGGCAAAAGTCAAATGAAAGATCGGCTATTTCTTCAATCGTAAATCATAAATCGTGGAATCCTTCGAAAAAGCACTTAATCATTCCTCTTTCACCAAAGAAGACCTCATCTGTCTGCTGAATTCGTCCGATAAGGAAAGGTTGATGCTTTTTGAGAAAGCCAAAGAGGTAAAAGCAGCTTTTGTTGGTAAAAAAGTCTATTTCAGAGGTCTGATTGAGTATTCGAATTATTGTAAAAAAAACTGCTACTACTGCGGCATCCGCTCAGGAAACAGTCGGTATGTGCGGTACCGCATGACCGACGAAGAGGTTCTGGAGGCTGTGAATTACGCTTATCAGAATGATTATGCCTCCATTGTGATGCAGTCGGGCGAGCAGACGAACAAAGCATTCATTAACAAAATTGAATCACTTTTAAAGAGAATACACCGGCACACCGACGGCAAAATACATGTAACCCTGTCGCTTGGGGAACAAACCGAAGATACTTACCGGCGGTGGTTTGATGCGGGGGCACACCGGTACCTGTTGCGCATTGAAGTTTCAAACCCTGAATTATATCGCAAACTTCATCCGGATAATCACAGCCACGATTACCATCGTCGCCTTGCTGCACTGCGAACCCTGAAGGAAGTGGGATACCAGGTTGGTACCGGCGTAATGATCGGCTTGCCGTTTCAAACCATTTCTGACCTTGCCGACGACCTTGTTTTTTTTCGGGAATTCGACATCGACATGGCCGGCATGGGGCCCTTCATTGAACATGCTGATACCCCCCTTTACAAATACCGCGATGACCTGCTGCCTTTAAAAAGCCGGTTTGATCTCTCCCTGAAGATGGTTGCCATTTTGAGGATCATGATGAAAAACATCAACATTGCCGCCACAACCGCCATGCAAACCATCGACCCGCAGGGCCGTGAAAAAGCCTTGATGGTGGGCGCCAATGTGATCATGCCCAACCTCACTCCCGTGAAATACCGGCAGGATTACCTCCTGTATGAAAACAAACCCTGCCTGGACGAAGAGGCCGAAGAGTGCAAAAGCTGCCTCGAAGCCCGCATCCACATGGCGGGCGATACAATCGGGTATGGCGAATGGGGTGATTCAAAACATTTTGCTGAAAGAAATGAATAAAATTGCTGATTGTTTCCTAAATTCGCCGTGTAATGATGGAAAACA
>JBAXFM010000117.1:0-14679 GCA_037139855.1 Bacteroidota bacterium | reverse complement strand
TAGAAAGCATTTTTGCTACTTGTTTGGACGAGGGTTCGACTCCCTCCAGCTCCACAAATTTGAAATAGCGAAATAGCGAAAATGGTGAAATCCGTCTTTGATTTCACCATTTTACATTTTTAGAGTTGATAGATTTTCAGAGAATTTCAAATTTACGAATTGCCCCGGCTTCAGCCATGGGCCAGGAATGACAGTTAACAACCGGGCTTTAGCCCTATGATATGATTAATTCTGTAAATTGCAGTGTCTATAGGTTACCGATGCTCGTATTTCAATTCCGAACCCAGAGCAAAAAAAAATGAATCCAAAAGACAGAAGCAAAAAGAAACAACCCCAATACCCTAAACCAGCTCAAAGAGCTGAAAATACTGTTAGCAAATGGGTGTGGTTCGCCGTTGTGATTGTTCTCGTTACAACAGCTGCAATCTATTATAATGCCATAAATTTCGGATTCCTTGAAACATGGGACGATAATCTGTATATACGCGATAACAGCGACATAAAAGCCTTGCATTGGGCAAACATTAAACTATTTTTTACTACCATTTACGCAAACAACTACCAGCCGGTTTTAATGTTTTTCTATGCGCTTGAGTATAAAATCGGGGCCGGAAAGGCTTCGATATTCCATCTCAGTAATATTATACTGCATCTTTCAAACACCATCCTCGTTTTTGTATTAATAGGGAAAATATCGCCCAAAAGTGATCTGGCAGCGCTGATTACCGCCGCTTTTTTTGCTGTCCATCCGATGCACGTTGAGTCAGTAGCATGGATTGCCGAAAGAAAGGACGTCCTGTACTCTTTTTTCTTCCTGCTATCGTTAATTACCTATACAACTTATATTAAGTTACAGAAATTAAAATACTTAGGATACACTTCTGTTTTCTTTATGCTTTCGTGTTTCAGCAAATCAGCGGCAGTTATATTGCCTCTGATTATGCTCCTGTTCGATTATTACCAGAATAGGAAATACAACTGGAAAATGATAGCAGAAAAAATACCTTTCTTTTTAATATCACTTATTTTCGGACTTGTTGCCGTACAGTCTCAAAAAGGCGCCATACAAGACAGGGCACCCATTATGTCTGTTATTGAACACATTTCAATAGTCTCTTTTTCGTTTACAAGTTATTTGTATAAGGCTCTGATCCCGGTTAACTTATCTGCTGTTTATGCGTACCCTGTTGAAACAGGGAGCAACCTCCCTCTGGTTTATTATCTTTCAGTTCTCCCCGCCTTGTTAGTGTTATTTTTTGCATGGCATTCACGCAGGTGGGGCAAGGACATCGCTTTTGGATTTCTGTTTTTTATAATAACAATTGTACTTGTGCTGCAGTTTGTACCCGTCGGGGGTGCAACAATGGCAGATCGTTATACATATATCCCGTATATTGGACTTTTCTTTATCATGGGAAAACTGTTTGAACGGTTCTCGTTACATGCCGATTCAAAGATCATTTTCAACAAATATGCTTCAGCTTTTCTGGTTGCCGGATTTATAACATTCTCAACCATAGTTTATGCACGCGTGCAGGTATGGAAAAATGATGACACACTTTTTTCGGATGTGATCAGCAAGTATCCAAACTGCGGAATAGCTTACCGTATGAGGGGATTATATTTTCAGCATTATCATTCCGCAGCCGGTATTAACCGGGAAGAAGATTTGAAAAAGGCTGCTTCAGATTTTGAAACCTCGTTAAAACTAATAAAAGTAACCAGGGACAATACGGGTGTTTGCTTTAACATCGGGGTTATTAAAGATAATTTAGGTGATGTGCCTGGTGCAATACAATGGTATGATAAGTCAATTGCGACAGACCCTTCCTACTGCAAGGCCTATTTAAACAGAGGGTCGTGCTATATCAACTATTACGCCGGCAAAGTATATGCTAATGATCAAATCAGGAAAGAAATATATTTAAGAAAGGCTATCGAAGATTTTGAATATTCATTAAAATGCCAATTAAATTCCGAAGATAAAGCAAAAGCCTGTTTCAACAGTGGAATAGCCAAAAGTCAACTGAATGATTTTGCAGGAGCAGTAGCCGATTTTGATAAGGGAATACTGATCGACTCAATCGTTGGCGGAGCAAATATTTATGCCCTGAGAGCTTCTGCAAAATATCAATTAAAAGATTATGAAGGATCCGTTGAAGACTTTCAAAAAGCAATTGATTTAAACCCTCAGGATATAAGTTCGATTACGAATTTAGAAATAGTCAAATCAATGCTGAATTACAGTTCAAAATAGCCTTCTCATGGCCAAAAAGAAAAAAACAATTGCTGAAGAAGATAAATTGCTGAATTGGAAACTCCTGTTTCTGATTGCAGTTTCTTTTCTCGCATATTCCCCCTCTCTCAGCCACGAATTTGTCAACTGGGACGACATTGTTTATATCATGAACAATGATATGATCACCGCTTTTACCTGGGCAAACCTGAAGAAGATATTTTCGACCTATTTCATGGGAAACTACCATCCGTTGGTTCTCATCAGTTTCATGGCTGATTTTCATTTTTTCAAATTTTCCGCCCCAGGTTACCATGTTCACAATCTTCTCTTGCATATACTCAACGCAGTGCTCGTCTACACTTTTTTCTTTCACCTATTGAAGAAAAACTCAAATGTTGCGATCACCGTTGCCCTGTTGTTTGCCCTTCACCCGATGCATGTCGAATCGGTGGCCTGGGTTTCCGAACGCAAGGACGTACTGTATACCGCGTATTATTTTCTGTCCCTGATTTCATATCTCTTTTATATTCAAAAGGGCAGAAACGCGTATTATTTCCTGGCGCTGCTCCTTTTTCTCTTTTCAAACCTTTCAAAAGCGCAGGCAGTTACGTTGCCTGTCATTTTAATTTTAACGGACTATTATCTTTCCCGGAAAACCGGATGGAAAATTGCCCTGGAGAAAATCCCGTTCTTTCTCATGTCTCTTTCATTCGGGGTGGTGGCTGTATTCGCCCAGCAAGCAAGCAATTACTTCAACCCGCTGAAGATTCCATGGTCCCAAAGCATTTTCTATGCCCCTTATGGTCTCTGGCTTTACCTGGTGAAATTTCTTTTCCCGATCAACCAGATAGCCGTATATGAATACCCGGCTGCATTGGAAGGTACATTCCCCCTGTATCTGTATCTTTCTCCCTTCATTTTTTTAATTCTTTTCGTTGTCATCTGGAAAACCTGGAAAAATCAAAAATACATCTCCTTTGGCTTTTTGTTTTTCCTGGCAACCATTTTCCCTGTATTGCAGTTTCTTCCGGTTGGTGTTGCTGTTGCCGCGGAACGGTACACCTATATTCCTTACATCGGGTTGAGTTTTATCGTTGCGGTTGTTTTTTGGGAAAAGCGTTCCGGCGTGGCTTCGAAATACAGATACATCGTTAATTCAGCAGGAATCCTGATCATTGCATTATTGCTTACGCTCACCTGGCAGCGCACGATGGTATGGAAGAACAGCCTCGTTTTCTGGACAGATGTCATTTCCAAAAATCCCCGTTGTGCCAGGGCCTATTATAACCGGGCTGTAATGTATAATGAAATGACGGAATACGAAAAAGCGTTGACTGATTTAACCGAAGGAATTAAATATGATTCAAATGACGCCCGTGGGTTAAACCTCTATACATCCCGTTCGTTGATCCATCAGAAATTGGGGAATTATCCATCGGCTTTAAATGATTGTTCCGTTGCCATCCGTAAAAACCCTGCAAACCTCCAGGCCTGGCTGGACAGGGGTGTATTATATACCGACAAGTTCGCACAATATGATTCCGGCATCAGGAATTTTAAAATGGTGATTAAACTGAACCCTGATGATATTGGCGGAAATTTCAACCTGGGGATTGCCTACTACAAGCAAAACAATTTTGACAGTGCGAAAATTTATTTTCTTAAATCCACGGAATTGAATCCGGCGAACGGGAATGCCCACAGTTTCCTTACAACATTGTTTTACCAGGGCAAAGATTTTTCTTCAGCTTACAGTCATGGACTGATGGCCAAAAAGTATGGCGTTCAGGTTGACAGTGTTTTGATGAATTATCTAAAACAAAATTTACACGAAAAATGAGACCCGGATAATGGCTGCAGGTTCCGCATCGTTTGCAAGATTTCCCAGGTAAAACAAATGGATGCTTATAAATATTCCGGATAAAGATTTGGTGAATTACCTAGGTTTAAGGTTAAGATTATCTTTAGCTTTAATATAATAATTGGCTTTTTCAGTATTTCCGAGCATTGAATATATTTCAATTAAATTCCCCAGGACCTGCCCGTTTCCAGGATCAATCTGTAGTACCATTTCATCATATTGAATGGCCTCTTCAAATTTTCCTTTTCGCTGATAAACAGCCCCGATATTGCCAAGCAGGGTCGAATTCCCAGGTGTGATTGCCCTTGTTTGTAACAGATATGTCAGTGCCTCATCATATTGTTTTTTTTCAATACAAATGACCGACAGATTGTTCAGCACATTTAAATCGCGGGGCTCTTCCTTAAGCGCCTTTACATAGAGCGCTTTTGCAGCGTCCTTGTTGCCCGTTTCATATTCCATCACCCCCAGATTATACAAGGTATAACTATAAGTGGGATTAATCTCAAGACTTCTGTTGAAATGCACACGTGCAAGATTTAAATATTTCACTTTTGTCTCCATATCCGAGGCCTCCAGCGCCGCAGATTTACAAGAAAAAGCATAAGAGGCGTGCGCCCTGGCACTGTTCGGGGAAGAAACCACCCCCTGGGAAAACAACGTAAGATTATTTTCCCAGTCCATATTGCGCGAAATCGTCTTGTAAGAATAAAGTACGAGAATTGAAATGATGGCACCCTGGAATACCGGACCGGGCTTTGCCAAATGGCTTGAAAGGTCAGTCCGGGTCATTCTAAGTATAATAAAAATGAGGCTTATGCAAAAAACGACAGAAGGCGTGAGTAAAAATCTTTCCCCAAGAGTTGATCCAATCAGGATGAAAATGTTCGAGACGACCGACATGGATAATATAAAGAAAAGGAAAGAGTAACTGAAAATATTTTTTGCTTTGACCTTAATGATTGAAAAGATAAACAAAGTTGTATACAGCAGCAATGAACCAATCACCCACGGATTGAAAAAAGTGACAACAGGGATCTGATTGACGGAATAGTCCCAACTCAGGGGATGGGGGAACAACAACAGTAGCATATACTTGCCAAGAATGAGCATGGCGGTAGCGAGCCTTTCCTGCATATTGGCCGCCCCGGCCAGGGTATTGTTAACGACAGTCATTTTCTCGTCAAATGTCACTGAATCGAGGATCGCCCATCGCATGACCATATAAATTCCGGCCACAATAAAGAAGGGGATGCAGGTTATCAAAATTTTCCCAACGGGTATTTTTCTGAAGAAAAACAAGGTAAGCGGAATAATAGCCAGGAATGTGATCGCTTGTTCCTTGGTAAGCAAGGCAAGAAAATAAAAAGCTGCAGAAATAATCAGATAATGCTTTTTCCCGGTATCGGTAAACTGGAATAATTTCAGCAGCGTAGCAAGCAGGAGCAGCAGGTTCAATACTTCATCCCGGCTCTTAATATTTGCTACCGCCTCGGTATGTATGGGATGAGAGACAAACAACAACGTGACGGCAAATGGCAACCACGCAGAGTAATTCAGGAAAAGCTTTTTTAATAATAAAAACAACACAACGCATGCCAGTGCATAGTAGAGGATATTGAGAAAATGATGCACACCGGGTTTGCTGCCAAAAAAGCCTGTCTCAACAGCAAGTGAAAGCAAGGAGATTGGTCGGTAAGACTGGTCGTTCCGCTGATTAAAACCATACAGGAAACCTTTGGAAAAAATCATGGGTATTCCGGCAAATCCTTCCTGAACGAAGATATTTTTGCGTGTAACAATATCATCATCCAGGGCAAAGTCATGGTTAATGGTATTGCCATAGAGTATAAAAGCAAATAAAAACAATAACGATGGAAAAACAAATAGCTCCAATGGATTTGTTCTGCGCGGTGCATGTTTTCTCGCTGTCACAACGCTTTTTTTGCTTGGCTGACCTATCATTTTTGTATCAATTTGCTCACAAAAATACTCATTTTTCTCTATTTTTTATTTTCATCTAAAATTATGTAAGTTTGTATTTCCAAGAAGATAAATATCATGCCCTACCGTTGAAATAATACTGCCATGGCCAACAAGAGAATTCTGATAAAAGAGGACAAAATACTAACCTGGAAAATCCTCCTCCTGGCTGCGGCCGTATTTGTAAGCTATTTTCCTGTCATGAACTTTGAATTCGTGAACTGGGACGACAACATTTATATCATGAACAACAACATGATCACGGCATTCAACTGGGCCAACCTGAAGATGATATTCTCCTCCTATTTCGTTGGAAATTATCATCCTTTTACCCTCCTCAGTTTTGCCTTTGATTTTCACTTTTTCAAACTTTCCGCTCCCGGGTACCATGTCCACAACCTAATCCTGCACCTTGTAAACGCAATGCTCGTATATTCGTTTTTCTTTCACCTGTTGAAGAAGAATTCGACTGCGGCAGTTGTGATTGCGCTGCTTTTCGCCCTGCATCCCATGCATGTTGAATCAGTGGCATGGGTTTCAGAACGGAAAGATTTGCTTTACACAGCATGGTTTTTCATGTCATTGATAACGTATCTTTTTTACCTTCAAAAAGGCAAAAAAATATTTTATTTACTGTCACTGCTCTTTTTTCTCTTTTCATGCCTATCAAAAGCACAAGCAGTTACCTTGCCCATCGTGTTAATTCTGACCGATTATTTTTCGGGCAGAAGGTTCGGGTGGAAAACTGCTGTCGAAAAAATTCCATTTTTCCTTTTGTCGATCACTTTTGGCATCGTTGCCATATTTGCTCAAAAAGCGAGTAACTACATTAATCCGCTTGGAATACCGATATTTCAGAGCCTCTTCTACGCCCCTTACAGCCTGTGTGTCTACCTGCTAAAATTCGTTGTTCCGGCATGGCAGACAGCACTGTACGAATACCCGGTAACTCAGGATGGCGGCGTACCTTTATACATCTATCTCTCCCCGCTCATTTTGCCAATCCTGATCATTGCAATCTGGAAGAGTCGAAAAAACGGCCGTTACATCTCGTTTGGCCTTTTGTTTTTCCTGGCAACTATTTTCCCGGTATTGCAGTTCCTCCCGGTAGGCAGGGCAGTTGTGGCAGAACGGTATACTTACATCCCATATATAGGGCTGGGGCTCATTGTCGTAACAGCATTCCTGGAATTCAGGCAAAAACTATCCCTAAAAAAGAAGAACATTGCAAACACTGTTGGGATCGCCTTGATGGTCTTCATGGCCGTGACAACCTGGAACCGCACCCTGGCCTGGAAAGACAGCATCTCCTTATGGACTGATGTGATCGACAAGAATCCTCAATGTGCCCAGGCATTCACAAACAGGGCATTCATGTATAACGAAAAAATGGAGTACGATAATGCGGTAAACGACCTGACCGAGGGACTTAAAATCGATTCAACTGATGCAAAGAGGTTGAATTTTTATGCATCCCGGGCATTCCTCTATAAAAAGATGGGGAGATTTGAGCTCGCCCTGAGCGACTATTCCAGTGCCATCAGGAACAACCCTGGCGACGTCAAACTCTTTTTTGCCCGGGGGGTTCTTTATACCGACAACCTGGAAAAGTATGACTCGGGAATCAGCGATTTTAAACGGTACCTGCGCAGTTATCCGGACGATAATAACTGTAATATGAACTTAGGGATTGCATATTATTATAACAGCAAATTCGATAGTGCCGTAACTTGCTTTTTAAAATCCGTGGAACTGAACCCTGCAAACGGGAAGGCCCACAGCATGCTGGCGACTATTTTCTGCAACAACAGGGATTATACCAGGGCATACGAACACCTCATCCAAGCAAAACAATGCGGGGACAGTGTCGACAACACTCTGATGATTTTCTTAAAAAGCAAAGTAGAGAACAAATAAAAAGAAGCGTGAAAGATGAAAAAAAAAACGCCAGCCAACAATTCCACCTATAAGAAACAAGGCCCTTCAAATCCTGCCAGTCACCATGACCAAAACTCTGGCTTCATTGGCAGGAACAAATATCCACTTTTCCTGATCTTCGGCATTGTCATAACCGTTGTATTGTATTTTCCTGCCCTGCAGAACTCATTTACAAATTGGGACGATAATACGTATGTCACAAACAACCAGTACATTAAATCATTTTCTATTGAAAATATTCGCTATATTTTCTCCAATCCTATCGCTGTCAACTACCACCCGCTTACAATCCTCTCACTTGCCCTGAACTACAAAGTCTCGGGCCTGGCTCCTTTTTCCTATTTCTTTGCCAACCTGCTGCTGCACATTCTGAATATTCTGCTGACTTACGTATTTGTACTGTTAATTTTTGAGCGAAATAAAACTGTCGCAGTTTTTGCGGCATTGATGTTCGCAGTGCATCCAATGCACGTTGAATCTGTCGCATGGATTTCCGAAAGAAAAGATGTCCTTTACACTTTTTTTTACCTGGCAGGTTTGATTTCCTACATCATTTATGTTGACCGGAGAAAGACAATATACCTGGCATCTGCTGTTGGCCTGTATCTGATCGCCGCGCTATCAAAACCATCTGCCGTGGTATTTCCGCTGGTACTTCTGTTAATCGATTTTCTGCGGCATCGAAAGTTTTCATGGCTTGCTTTACTGGAAAAACTACCGTTTATTGTTATTTCCGTATGGATCGGGATCGCTACTGTAAAAGCTCAGACAGGGATTGCCATTGCTGAAATGACAAACTACACGATTATTCAGAAGCTCTTCTTTGTCTCGTACGGTTTCTTTATCTATATTTTTAAGTTTATTTTTCCAATCGGATTGACGGCATTTCATTCATACCCGGTTACCGACAAATCACTGCTGTTTCCCTGGTATTATTTCGCAGCCCCTGTGATAAACCTGATCATGCTTACCGGGGTTTTATATTCATTAAAATATACAAGGCTGGTTCTTTTCGGGTTTCTTTTTTATTTCCTGAATATTATGCTGACCATTCAGTTTGTGCAGGTTGGAAGCGCCATCATTGCAGAACGTTATACGTACGTTTCCTATACGGGGCTGGTTATCATCTTATTCTGGATTGTTAATAAGGCTGAAAGCAGGAAATGGATTCCGATCCGGGTCACCCCCTGGTTTATGTTCCTGTTTTTGATCATACTCGGGAGTGCGACTGCTTCGCGGGTCAGGGTTTGGAAAAATTCAGAATCACTCTGGAACGATGTTATTGAAAAAGACTCCGGGAATGAAATTGCTTTCAATGCCCGTGGAAACATATACTATGACAATCAGCAATATGACAAGGCCATCGCTGATTTTACCCGGTCGATCGACATAAGGCCGAAATATCCTGATCCCTATTTTAACCGTGGAAATTGCTATTTTAAAACAGATCCTGCTCAGGCAATCAATGACTACTCCAAAGGATTATCTTTGAAACAGGACTACAGCCGGGGCTATAATTGCCGGGGAGATGCATACAGCGCAACGGGTAAATATGATTCTGCCATCCTGGACTACGGCAGGGCCATCCGGCTGGAACCCCAGTATTATATCGCATACAACAATCGCAGTGCTGTTTGGTTTAAGCTTGGCAATTACGACCGGGTCATTGAAGACTGCAACAATGCGGTGAAACTTTTTCCCGAATATGCCGAAGCGTGGTTCAACCTGGGCAGTGTATATGCACGCAAAACAAATTACGAAAAAGCCATCACCTGTTTCGACAAGGCTTCCAGGTTTAAGGAAAATAATTATGAAGCTATTTATAACCGGGGCCTTGCCAGGGCAAGTCTCGGAAAAAAAGAGGCCGCTTTACTTGATCTTGACCTGGCAATAAGCATGAAGCCGGATTATGCCCCCATTTATCTCAACCGTGCAATCCTTTACCTGATGACAGGCGACAGGGATAAAGCATGCAAAGATTTGCAAACAGCGGTAAAACTTGGTAACACTCAGGCAATCACTATCTATAACAGGGAATGCCTGGGAAAACCATAATCCATTTTGTATTGCCAGTCATCACTTTTTCATTTCCAGGGAAAATAATACCTTTGTATTTGAAAAGTAAGGTTCATTTTTCAAAAGCAGACTCCAGTCATGTTATATAATAAAAAAATCGTAGTCGTTCTTCCTGCTTACAATGCGGAAAAAACGTTAAAACAAACAATTGACGAGATTCCCCTCGACCTGGTTGATGAATTTGTGGTGGTTGATGATGCCAGCACCGATAAAACTGTTGAACTGGCCCATGCTATCGGCGTAAGGCACCTTGTTCAGCACCACAAGAATAAAGGCTACGGCGGCAACCAGAAAACATGCTACGACAAAGCATTAAGCCTGGGGGCCGACATCGTAATCATGCTCCACCCCGATTACCAGTACACGCCTATGCTGATCCCTCCCATGGCCCATATGATTGCAAGCGGGCTATATCCGGTTGTGATCGGATCGAGGATCCTGGGACGCGGTGCCCTCCGCGGCGGGATGCCGAAGTATAAATATTTTTTCAACCGGATACTCACCATGACCCAGAATATCCTCATCAACCAGAAACTCTCCGAATACCATTCCGGATATCGGGCCTTTTCACGGGAAGTACTGGAGAAAATAAACTATAAAGCCAATTCTGATGATTTTGTCTTCGACAACCAGATGCTCTCCCAAATATTCATGGCCGGATTTGAAATCGCGGAGATAACGTGCCCGACAAAATACTTCCCCGAAGCATCGTCCATCAATTTCAAAAGAAGTTCGATTTACGGTCTGGGCGTTTTAAAAACCTCTGTCAATCACTTTTTGCATAAAACCGGGATCGGCTCCTTCAAAATTTATAAACCGGTAGAAAAAATCCGTTAATGAATCAGTTTAGTTCCAGGAACCCCGGGATAAAAAAAGTTGTTGTAAAATCACCTTCGTCTGCGCAAAAAACATTTGAATTTCCGGACCGGATATGGATTCTTATTGTTTTCATCCTGGCATTTATTCTTTATGCAAATTCGATACCGAATAAGTTTGTACTGGATGATTTTGGAGTTCTGAAAGACAACTGGGTCGTAAAAAGAGGTGTCGCCGCGATACCGCTCATCCTGCAAACTCCTTACCGCTATGGGATTAACATGTTCACCGATGACCTCTACCGTCCGTTGTCGCTGATCATGTTTGCCGTGGAATGGAACATTTCGCCCAACACACCTGCCCTGCATCACTTTTTTAATGTACTGCTGTTTGCCCTCAGTTGTTGCCTTCTGTTTGTTCTTCTGAGGAAACTGTTCGTTAATGAAAGTCCTTTATTGCCACTTTTGGTGACGCTGATCTGGACCGCCCACCCGATCCATACGGAAGTGGTTGCCAACATTAAAAGCAGGGATGAGATTCTCTCCATTCTGTTCATATTTGTCGCACTGATTTTCTTCACGGATTACCTGAAAAAAAACAAAATCCTTTATTTAATACTGGCGGTAATTGCTTATTTCCTTTCGTTTATGTCAAAAGAGGGAGCCATTACCATGCTGGCAGTATTCCCGCTCCTGGCATGGTTTTTTGCAACCGCGGGGATTAAAAAAAACCTGTTGGCTTCCGGGATCATGGTGATTCCTGCATTGGCGTATCTTCTGATCCGAAAATCCGTACTGGTGCAGTTCGATGTGCCTTCCGTTATTTCGGTTGTCGACAACCTCCTGATGGCGGCTCCCGATATATCGACGCGCATTGCCATGGCTGTATTGATCATGGGGAAGTATATGTTTTTACTGGTATTTCCATATCAGCTTGTCTCGGATTATTCCTATAACCAGATTCCCGTCACAGGCTGGAGCAATCCGCTGGCCATCATCTCCCTTGTCCTTTATCTGGCTGCCCTGACATATGCCCTGGCAAACATCAGGAAAAGAACAATACCTGCATTTGGCATCCTTTTGTACCTTATCACGTTTAGCATATACAGCAACCTGTTTGTCCTGATCGGCTCCTCTTTCGGAGAGCGGTTTCTTTACCTGCCTTCGGTTGGATTTGCCATTGTGCTGGGATGGCTCATCCTGCGTGTCTTCAAAATTAAAACAGAACTGATTACTGATTACAGGCCTGCCGCACTTTTTAAACGTTTTCCTGCCCTTTGGGTTGTCATCGGAGTGATTCTGGGGCTTTACAGTATTAAAACCCTTGCCAGGAACAGCGAATGGAAAGACCAGTGGGCGCTGTTTTCGGCCGATATCGGAAGATCGCCCGACAGTGCGCATCTTCGCTATTACTGGGGCCTTACTTTGCGCGACAGGGCAAAGGAACAAAGTGACCCGCAGGAATATCGTAAAATAATGCAGCAGGCTGCTGAAGAATTTCAAAAAGGGTTGGCAATTTACCCCTCTTATGCCGAATGCTACCATCAGCTGGGCCTGGCCTGGTTCCGGCTGGGTGATAATGAAAAAGCCCTGGAAAACTATTACAAATCGATTGCCTTGAACCCGACCGAGGCTGTTCCTTATGCCAACATGGGAATCATCTATTTTCAAAAAGGCGATTATCCAAAAACCCTGGAACTCTATAAAAAGGCGCTTTCCCTGGATCCGCACTATGCCGATGCATATTGCAACCTTGGCAGCACCTATGGCACACTGGGCAAAATGGATTCAGCCGTGGTAAATTTTAAAAAAGCCATTGAATATGACCCGGAGAGTGCCAATGCCTATTATTTCCTGGCCATAACGTACCGAAGCATGAACAAACCCGAACTTGCTGCTCCATGCTTCGATAAAGCAAGCCAGCTGAACCCTGCATTAAAGAAATAAGCATCTGACTTTTGCCATGAAGAAAAAACCTCCCCAGAATCAATTCAAATCCGGCCAGGGATATTCCCATCTCCTGCTGCCGGTGGTGCTGCTTGCAACATTTATTTCCCTGTATCCTACACTGCAGAATGAATTCGTTAACTGGGACGACATCATTTATGTCATGAATAATGATCTGATCAAAAACCTTTCCTTCAGCAACCTTTCGAAAATTTTCTCTTCGTTTTACATGGGAAATTATCATCCTCTTACAATGGTAAGTTTTGCCTTTGATTATTCATTTGTCAAAATAACTCCCTACGGCTACCACCTGCATAACCTGCTGTTGCATCTGGCAAACACTGCCCTTGTTTATGTGGCGTGTTATCTTCTGCTGAACAACCAGGTTAAATACGCCTTGTTCATCGCATTGTTGTTTGGAATTCATCCGATGCATGTTGAATCGGTAGCCTGGATGTCTGAACGCAAGGACCTGTTGTACACGTTTTATTTTTTACTGGGAATGATTACATATCTGCTGTATCTGAAGACAAACAACTGGCTCTATTTCTTATTAACAATAATCGCCTTCCTCTTCTCTTTGCTGTCAAAAGCACAGGCTGTCACATTCCCCCTGGTGCTCCTGCTCGTTGACTTCTTCAAGTCAAGAAAAATCACTTTAAAAACTGTGCTGGAAAAAGTCCCGTACTTTGCGCTGGCTCTTGTATTTGGTATTATTGCCATTTATGCCCAGCGCGCCGATAAAGCGGTAAACCCCATCGGTATTTCATATTTTGATGCGTTTTTTTACGGCAATGCAGGCATTGCAGTTTACCTGTATAAATTTCTGCTTCCGTTCGGACTGACGTGCCTTCACGAATATCCTTTCGGACCGGGTTCCACGTTGCAATGGTATTTCTATTTATCCCCGTTGGTATTGCTTATAACAGGTGTGATATTGGTCATGACCTGGAAGAAATACCCGTTTATAAGCTTCGGCCTTTTGTTTTTCCTGATGACAATCCTGCCGGTATTGCAGTTTCTGCCAGTTGGCCAGGCATTCATTGCAGAACGTTACACATACATTCCCTATATTGGCATCTTTGTCGTAGTGGTTATTCTGTTCTTCCGGGCTTTGGACCGTATTCATAACAAGCAGGTTAAACTGACTGTTACATACAGCGGAATCGCAGTACTCCTGCTTTTCTCCGGATTAACGTACAGCCGGTCGCAGGTATGGAAGGACAGTATTTCGTTGTGGACGGATGTTCTTGAAAAGAATCCCAAATGTGTTTCAGCATACGTGAACAGGGGATACATTTATATCCAGGAGGAACAGTTTATCAAAGCGATTGACGATTGCAATGCCGGCCTGAAGATAGACTCAAATTACTATAAATTTTATGTCAACCGCGCTTTCGCCAGTAAACACCTTGGCCAGTACAGGGAAGCGGCGGCAGATTTCTCGACAGCCATGAAGAAAAGTCCTGAAGAATATTCGATGTACCTGGAAAGGGGCATTGTTTATACCGACAACCTCAACCAGTACGACCTTGGCATAGCAGATTTCATGAATTTCCTGAAGTATTCCAAAGCCAGCGCCACAGTTTTGTTTAACCTGAGCGTGGCCTATCTTAAGAAAAACATCCCCGACAGTGCCCTGCTATACAGCAACAGGGCCATCAGGGCTGACGACAACATGATGGGGGCCCATTATGTATGCGCTGTGGTTTATGGAGGAAAAGGAGACTTTCAGAAAGCCTATTTTCACGCAGCAAAGGCGAAACAACTCGGATATCCCGTTCCTGATGCTGAACTTGATGCCTGGAAAGAACGTTCTG
>JBAXFM010000116.1:0-14719 GCA_037139855.1 Bacteroidota bacterium | reverse complement strand
GTCACACCGGCCAGGATCGTGGTTCCGAAATTAACAGTCTGATAAACGCCCCTGGATTCGATTTTATAACCGTCGAAGTAAAATGTTTTCTCAACAATCCCGGCCTGAAGGCCCGCGCCACTGAATACAACAAGCAATAGAATCAAGGCTCTTTTCATTGTTTTTGTATTTGCATGTAAAGATACAAAAACTAAAAACCAAACATGCATTATCTGGTATATTGATACTGCTGATGACATCCCGGGGAACATGATCCTCCGCTTTCTGACGGAATATAATTTAATGGCATCTCCCACTCACCAAACGGAACTTTTTCAACAATGAGATGTTCTCTTTTCGTTGCATGAACATCATGACAAATGGAACAACTTCTTCCCTTTTTACCATTCACATGAACAAAATGCAGGTTTCTTTCTCCATCCCTGAAGCCGGTAGCTGTTGATGTTTTAGCTAACTCCAGCAAATCGCTGTCATGACACTCCCAGCAAACAGCATAATTGTCTTTTTTACCTTCTGCATATTGCCCTGCCGGATAAGCGCTGATGAGTAAATAATTCTCGGCTGATGCGTGTGGTTTATGACAGGAGGTGCAGCCGCCATTTAAAGCCGGATGTATTACTTTGCTGGTTTTTAGCAATTGTTTGATGTTCGTGATTTTTTTCCCAAAGATTACCTCCTCCTTGTCATGACATCCAAGACAAAGCTCTTTTTTATCTGCGGTCAGCAATTTTTTTTCGTTTGACGAATGTGGCGAATGACAATTTGTGCATTGTTTTTTTTCATTTACAGCATGGTGTACCACCCTCGAAGTATCAATTTCTTTTTTCGTGCCGGCATGACAGGTATAGCAAAGCTCCGGCAGTTTTTTTAACAAAAACAATCCTTTGCTTTTATTTTGAGAATGCTCAGTGGTGTTTATCTGATGGCACATGTCACAACCATTTTTTGCCGGGGCATGAATGCTTTGTTTTTCGAGAAGAGCTGCATGGCAATCCCTGCATTTCGGATCTTCTTTGAATGGATGGCTATCGGCCAATGAAAATAATGAGATCAATAGCAGATAAATGAGTAAAGTCAATCCTTTTTCCATGTTAAAATCTTCTTGAAAGTTGAATATATGTCCCCTTGAAGTTAATTTTGTCTCCAATGTAGTCCCGCCGGTACACTTCAACGCCAGCCGTTACATAAAGCTGATAAATAACGGATGTTATCTCAAGCCTTGCTGTAAGAAGATCGAGGTCGATGCCACGTCCCGATTGTTTTCTGTACATCACATCGAGGTTAAGTTTTGTTTGTTTGATAATGGTATATTCTGCCTTGCCTGAAATATCCATATACCTTTGATATCTGGCTTCCGGCTCATTCAGCATGGTGTAATTCTGCATGTTCCCGTTGAGAGATAACAGGAGCCTGTTGCTGAAATTCTTTTGGAGGTTTATGTAATAACGTACCATGCGATAAGGCAATATTGTGCTTTTATAGTCCTCATATTCAGCGCCTCCGCTGAACAAACCAAGTCCTAAACGGAACCCAACCACATTTTGCGTAAAATAGTTCAACGTGATATAATCAGTGTTTTCCAGGTTTTTATAATTTTGAACAGAGAGCCGGTAATAAACGTCGATCTTTCCTTTAAACAATGTGACGTCGGCTGTGAAAGCATGATTGTCGGCATCGTATTTATATGAGCCGGGCAGTTTTGCCGTGTAATCCAGATAAACAATGCCGTCGTTTGGAATAAGCCCGCTTGGAATCCGGCGAATTTCAATGTATTTACCACGTTCAATGAGAATATAATCAAATCCGGGCTGGTAAATGATGGTTCCGGTAACATCTTTAACCACCACCGAAGTAAGATTGATATAGGGTCTTCTTAATAAAACAATCTTGTTGTCGGAGAGTGTATATTCTTCGTTAGAAACATACAGGTTTATTGAATCGCTGCTATATTTCTGATGATATCTGAAATAACCATAGGATAAGTGCAAATCTCCCCAGGGTATTTTTTTTGTATAGTTGAGATCAAATCCGGTTTTACTGTTATATTCCTGATAAACGGTATGACTGATATTGCTGTATTCGAAAAAAAACCTGGAATCCAGGCTTTTAAAAAGCTTGTGATTCAGAGAGTTCAATGAAGTATTTTGAGTCAGTCTGCTCAATAGCTGGTTAATATTGTAATAATTATAGATGGTTGAAAACCCAAAATTTGCCGGCAATTTAATGCAAAGGTTTTCCATGGCCTGAAACCGGTTAAAATATGAATTACCACGCTGATAAATGTTTGCCACGGTTGTATTGAAGGTGAATATTCTTTTTGGACCAAGGTTGATGTTGCTGTTAAAATTCACATCGTCAATGGTATTGGTCATGAAAAAATTATTCTCATTCAGGTTGGAGTTTATTTTATGCGAGTATGTCAGGAATTGCCGGTCATTTGCGGTAAAGGATTGCTCGGCCCTGCCTTCAAAATGGGTTTGATCAATTTTCAATATCCGGTGTGTCTGGATTTCCGTTTGAACCAGCTTCCTTCTGTAAAAATCGAAGGTAACCGGAATATATTTATTGCTGTATATCAGTGATCCGCCAAGATACTTATTGGTTGTTTTAACGTCGGTAAGGTTTTCTCGCCTGGCATAGCTTTCATCGTAATTGGCTGAAGCGACAACAGTAATTTTTTTCCGGTTAAAAAAAGTCGTCATCAGGTTAAGCTTTTTTACCGTTCTAACCTCCGATTGATCGGGGGAAGCCATAAAATTATCACGGTTGGATTCAGGCATGTAACCAGCGCCGAGTTCCATTTCGCAGAAATTGGGATGAAGAAGATAGGTACTGGCATTCAACAGGAGACCCCCTGCGTAATAATAACTCTGTTGTTTTTCATTTACTCTTTCACCGCTTTGCTCCCGGTCACGGTAAAACCCTCTGAACATTAATTCTCCTGAATATGAACGAATACCAAAAACTTTAAATGCATCCGGGCTTTTCTGCCCAATACCATTGCCTGCATAAATAAAACAGCTGATTAATATGATGAAATATTTGGCTTTCAATCTTCCGTCAGTTATTTTAACATGTTTCTGTCTTTTCCGCCATGCGGATTGTGACATTCAGTGCAATTTTTATCGGAAATACTTTTGTGGGCTTCAATTTTCAGCACCTCTGCGGGGCTGTGACAATAAAAACACAGGTCCTGTCCTTCCTTTTTAAGTAACTTTTGATTATTGGCCATGTGTTTTTCGTGACACGCGGTGCAATATCCCCCTCCCACGGGGCCATGAACCACCTTATACTTCTTGCTGAAATCGTCGTGGCATTGATAACACAGGGCTGGTTGCGGTTTAACAAACTTTCCCATGGTGTTCTGGTCATGGCAGGAACCGCATTTTTTTTCCTTGTAGGGCACATGGTAATGCACGGTCGATTTTTCTTCTTTGGCAACTAATCCTTGATCAGCAGTGGTATCGCGCTTCACAATAGAATCATTCCTCCTAACAGCTGGCGCTTCATTGGGAGATGGAACCCCATCAAAAAAAAAAGCCAGTGTTTTATGCCGGGGTACCGGAGAGCAGGCAAATAAACTAACAAGCAGGAGAATTGTTAAAACAAATAATAACAAAAATCCATATTTGATCTTTTTTTTTAGCCTGTTGATGAATCTGGAAATCATCGTGTTTTTATTTGTTTTTTTCCCTTCAGTTCAGGAGTCATGGGTTCAATGTGACCGTAAATGTTTAATTTGTCAGGCCCGAATTGGTTGGTAACCAGAATCAGATATTTCAGATGATACTCAGGGTCAACATGTTTTTCAAAATATTGCAGATTGTCGTAATCAATTGCGATCTTGGCAGGCAACCACATATCACCCGGCCCTTTGTAATTACCGCCAAAAAACATCAGCAATTTTCCGTTTTTATCAAATATCTGAGCATTTTCGAAACCGGCATCCACCACATAAAGATTTGATTCCCGGTCAACGGCAATGCCTTTGGGGCGTGCAAACTGTCCCAGCCCTTCTCCATACGTTCCAACAGTTTTGACGAATTTCCCTTCCTTTGTGTAAATTTTAATTTTAAAATCGCCAAAATCTGTAACATACACATATTCGTCCGTTACAAAAATGTTGGTAGGGGAGAATAAATAACCGGGGCTGTCTAAATTTACTTCAGGGAATTTAAACAGTAGCTTAAAGGAAGAATCATTGCTGTAAACATTGATTTGATGGCCGGTTACATTTGAAACCCATAATTTGTCATCATGTATAAAAACATCTGTTGGTTTGAAGTTCTCTTTCTCCCCAAAGCTGGTATGGTAAACGCCTTTAGCATTAAAAACAACAATTTGCTTCCTGTCGCCATCGGCCACGAATAAATTTTCGTTTTTATCAACAAAACAATTAATCGGATTTTTCAGCTCTCCTTTCGCAGTTGGAATGAAATTCTCAAAGGTGTTTTTTTTCAGGTCGATGATCTCCAGCCCGTGTTTTAATCCATCGCACAAGTAGATCTTGCCGTTGAAAATAGCTACGCCATAAGGTTTTCCAATAGGTTGTTCTTCTTTTTTACCCAAAATAAATTTCTTAAAACCTCCCCGGTTTCCCTCAATATCAGCAGAATTGCTGATCCGTAAAAGAAATTGAATTCTGGCTGTATCGGGGGGGGCAGGATAAATAACCAGTGTTTTTGGTCCTCCCGCCGGATGAAGGCTTCTCGAACATGAAATTAAAAGCGTAATTGCAATTGTATACGAAATAAGTCTAAAGGTCATCAGGAATGAATTTGCAGAAAATTAAAGCCGGGCGTATTAACTTTATTTGTTTATTAAATCACATTGCAATTTGCACTATATAACAAAGGGCGAATTTGAATTCGCCCTTTGTTATATAATTCGATGAAACGAATTACATCTTGTACTATTTATTATGGCAGGTAAGGCACAAGGCGCTTGCTGCATTGCTTTTTACTAAAAGACTTGGAGGTGTACCGGCTGCATTGTTATGAACATCGTGGCAAGATGAGCACTGTAATTTCCCGGCGATTAACAAGTCGTTGGTGATTGTTCCGCCCAAACCCGACAGGTGTGTGGTAGGGTTGAATAATCCGGGGTCGGCAGTAGCCAAAGCGGCATCATATGTAAATGAAACCGGGTGATCATTACCCAGATTGGTGCCAACTAAATTAGGTCCGGTCATATAGGTGGTTCCGTTTGTTACGCCACCAAAATTTTGTAAGGCAACGGTACCGTCATGGCAGCTCAAACATAATTTCGAACTCCCATCTGGCTGGCCAACGGTGGCATTCATTGTGGCCGACGAATAAACGGTGTAGGATGCAAAAGCTGATAACTGGTGGTTCCATAACGGCGCATTCAACACAGTAATATCTGCATTGTGCGGCGTATGACATACTTTACAAATTTCACCGCTGGTATTCCAGGTCTGTGTGCTAAAATCGTGTGCAGAACCAACGATTGTTTGCGCATTGATGAATGGAGCAAACATCAACATTGCAATTACTGTGAGGAGTAAATTTAATTTTTTCATTGCGCTTTTACTTTTTAGTTAGTAATGTTTCCTGCATTTACAACAAGCGTGCCAATACTATTAATCAACTGTTTATCAGGCGTTTAACGTTTCAACGGATTGTCAAATGATTTGTTAAATCTGTTGCTGTGGATATAAACAGGATAATATATCCGCATTGTACGATCAGGTTGAAGAAAAACACATTGCTTTTCACCTTATTTATCAGGGATTTGTTGAGAGTTTGTATCCCAAAGCTGGCCTATTGAACATGCGGCAACATTGTGGGGCAAATAACCCATGCGGGTTGGGTTATTTGCCCCAACGGGTAATTATAGCCTGTATTTCTTGATTTTATAACGGAGGGTATCCCTCGAGATTCTTAAAAGTTTAGAGGCTTTGGTTTGATTATTTTCCGTTCTGTCCAAGGCCTGTTTACTAATCTGTTTTTCCAGCCCTAACAGGGACAGGCCTTCTTCCGGGATCTCGATTTTAGCAGAAGACTGCCTGGAAATGCCTGAAAAATCGTTGTCAGGCGCCTCTGCCGGAACATCTTCCAATCCATCATCCAGGTGTACAATTTCACCAGGAAGACTATCTGGCTGCATTGTGTTCATCGTTTCAAGAATTACTGCCCTTTCAATAACATTCCTGAGTTCTCTGGTATTGCCGGGCCAATCATATTTAGACAATAATTCGATGGCATACGGGGCAATACCGCTGATGTTCTTTTTAAACTGGTTGTTGTAAAATTTAATAAAGTAATCTGCCAAAAGCGGGATATCTGCTTTATGCTCCCGCAAGGGAGGAAGGGTGATCTGAAACACCTTAAGCCTGTAGTAAAGATCCTCACGGAAAATTTTATCTTCCACGGCCTTTTTCAAGTCTTTGTTTGTGGCAGCAATGATCCTTATTTCAACCGGAATACTTGCTGTGCCACCTACACGCCGGATCACCCGGTTTTCAAGTACGTTTAAAAGTTTGATCTGGGTCGACATGTTAATTTCGCCGATTTCATCGAGAAAAACAGTTCCACCATCAGCAATTTCAAATAACCCTTTTTTTTGCTGCTTCGCATCCGTAAAAGCTCCCTTTTCATAACCGAAAAGCTCACTTTCCAGAAGGGTTTCCGGTAACGACGAACAATTGATGGTTACGAAAGGTTTAGTATTTTGAGAACTCTCATAATGGATTGCCCTGGCGAATAAATCTTTTCCTGTACCACTTTCCCCAAGAAGCAGGATGGTGGTTGTTTGCGTTCTGGCAATTTTTTTTGAGAGTTGTATGATTTGCCGCAAAACAGGCGAATCGCCAACAATATGATCAAAGGTTACGGTCTCTTTTTGCTGGCGTCTCAACAACTGGACTTCCCTGGAGATTGACAGTTTTTGTTTGATATTGTTAAGAATGACTTCCACCTCTTCAAATGAAAAGGGCTTGTTAATGTAATCAGATGCCCCGGCTTTCATCGCGCTTACCGCGGTATCAATCGAACCAAAGGCAGTCATAAACACAATAGCCGTATCTTCATCCAACGATTTTATCCTTTGAATTACCTCGAGTCCCTGCATTTTAGGCAATCGGTTATCCGTGAACACCACTTCAGGTTGATACTGTTCAAACAATTTAAGACCATCCTCTCCAGATTCTGCAGAATAAACTTTGTAGCCCTGCGAACTTAAATGCTTTTCGAGCGACCAGCGGATTAATTTCTCATCCTCAATGATCAGGATTTTCAACTGTTTCATGAATATTTTTCAGTTACCGGTTACCGTTTTTTACAGGAAGAGATATATAAAAGGTACATCCTGCATCTTCATTGTTTTCAAACCAGATTTTACCTTTATGCTGTTCAATGATATCCTTTGAAATTGCCAGTCCCAAGCCTGTACCGTTGGTGTGGGTTGTATAGAAAGGGGTAAACACATCGTCCCTGATCTCCTCCGGAATTCCCGATCCATTATCCCGCACCGCAATGATAAGGCTTTTTCCTGCCCGGTCATACCTGGTTTTGTAAACAATTATGCCATTTTCGGTAAAGGCCTTTATGGCATTGAAACTGATATTCAATAGTACGTTTTCCAGCAGTTCATGATCAAATGCCATGATGGGTATTTCATCCTGCAGATCCAGTTCAAAACTGATTGCTTTATTATGGGCCTGATGCTGCAAAAAGAAAACCAGCGATTTGATTAATTCATTTACATCGCCCTCATGCAACCTGATGTCTTTGGCTCTTGAATATTTTAAAAGATTTGAAATCGCCTGTTCAACACGGTTTGCCTGTCGCTGAATCTCTTCCAGTATGGGTTTGTTGCTATCGTCTTTTAAATCGGCTATGATAATTTCCATTGCCCTTGCGATACCTGTTATCGGATTTCGGATTTCATGGGCTATTCTGGCCGACATTTCACCGATGGTTGCAAGTTTTTGTGAGTTTTGAAGCTCCTTCTGATGAAATAAATTTAATTCACGCTGGGTTTTTTCCAACGTGTCGAGCATCTCATTAAAACTTTTACCCAGGCTTCCTAACTCCTTTACTTCGGGAATGGCCAGTCTGATCTCGAGGTTTCCCTTATTGATCATGGTGATGGTCGAACGAAAGTGGCTCAGCGAACTGCGGATAAACCGGTAATGCAGATAAGCAACAAGCGCAAAGATGCCAAATAACAGGATAACCGTATAGAAAAAACTGAAATTCCAGGTAAACGAAATTATTTTTTCTGTGCTGTGATTTGATAAATCGAGAATAATGATACCCAATGTTTTTTGAGCCGGATTATGACAGGAATAACAAGAAGGCGTATTTTGCATTCGGATAAAAATTCTGTTGAATGGTACGGGCCCTTTCAGGTAAGTTTTAATGGAGACATCATTTTTCTGCGATAAAAGCGTTTTAAACTCTGCCGTATCATTTAACAGAGACTTGTAATTCACCGGGTAGACCACTTTTAACTTCGAATCGACCAGATAGGTTTTAAGAACATCTTTGTTATGTTCCGTGTTTTTCAACAAAGGTTTGATAATGGTGCCATCGTGCTGCCGGATAGAAAAATAGTATTGGTCGCGCAGCAGGTTCATATGTTCAACAATCTCCTCCGTATTTAAAATCAATTTCTTTTCCAGTGAAATATTATAGATCGTAAAGGCTATAATGGAGTACACGGTTATTCCGATGACAAGTGTGGCAATTATTTTAACCCGGAAAGAAAACCAATTCATATTCAAATAATTATAATCGTTAATAATTCAGGGGGTCATGGTTTTTCCCATGACATGTCAGGTAACATTGGCTATGATTGCCAGGGAGATCCACAAATTTAAGTTGTCCGTTTGCACTTGGGGTTACTACGCCGGCTTTAAAATTTATCAGATTCGAGTTGTTCGAAAGGGTACCCTGGGTAATACTGATTCCGTGCGGATCATGGCAGGTGTTGCATGGGGCTCTCACCAGAGACTGAAGGTGTTTATTGTGTCCTTTAAATGAAACGTCGCTCAGGATAGACGCGCGGTTGTGACAGCTATAGCACAGGGCATAGGCCGAGGCTGATTCAGTGGTGCCGGATGCAGTGGTGCCTCCATCAGTTGTAAGGTTCTGTAGTTTTAAAATGTGAGGGTAAATTGAGCCATGCGGACCCTCACTGGAAGATGAACCATCGCCGGAATGACAACTGGTGCAATACATGATGCTGGAAGTTGTCCAGGGTGTAATCAGACTGGGGACCATGGGGTTTTTACCCATGGCCGCCACCGGATGAAAGGAAGGGTTTGCCGGGGCAAATTCGAGCAGCGCACTATTCTGAACTAAAATCCTGGAGGTTGCAGCGGGAGGTGACCCTGCACTGCCGGCATGGCAGCGATAACAAATTTCATATTCATAGGATGCAGGGTTTACAGCAGTGCCGGTTTGGGTGATGCCCTTAACTCCTGCTAACGCACCACTGATGGCGGGAGGTGAGGCAGCCTGGTTTTTGGCAGCATGGGGATTGTGGCAATCAACACATTCAACATGCATGCTGGTATATAACTGAACGGGTTCGTTGGGAACATGGATATTCATGTAACCACCTATATTATGTTTGTATGACTTATTGAAATCCGCTGCAATGTTTTTTGATGCCACGTTGCCGTTATGGCAATCGAGGCAGTTATTTTCTTCCTTCTGATACATCAGAAGCATTACGTCTGATCCCGAGTTGTGCGGATTGTGGCAGCTTTCGCATGCATTTTGAGCAACAGTGGTGTAAGAAGCCTCTGTGTACGGCCAGGGATCGGGTGGGGTGCCATTCCAGGTTTTTGTGGAGGTGCTGTGGCTGCTTGACATCCAATAAGTCCGCTGATGACAACTATTGCATAAATTGGAATTTTGAGTAGTCGTAACAAGAAAGTCGGAAGTCATATTTTTATGCGGATCGTGGCACGAAGTACACTGTACTTTGCCATTTTCCAATGAAACAGGCGGGATGATGCCTGATGGCGGCTTTAACTGGCCATCGGCCATCGCCAGCGAGGCGGTATAAAGAAAGGAAATCGGGTGATCATTTCTGAGATTCGTATTGAGGTTGCTGAGACCTTGTGGCATATTGGTCACCCCTGCCTGAAAACCTCTGTCGGTTGACCGGCTGGTAACATTGCCCAACGCAATAGTTCCATCGTGACAGGAAAGACAAAGCATTGAAGTGCCGTCGGGCTGTCCGGGTAAAGCCTTCATGGTTGAACTTGTATAAAGGGTGTAGATTACCCCCGGGTCATTTCTGTTCCACAGCGGGGTCAAAGGCCTGCTGCTATGCGGAGTGTGACAAAAAAGGCAAATCTCTGTTTCGCTGCTGGCTTTCAATTCACCCGGCCCTCTTACCGACAAATTATGTTTGGTGGTAACAATGGATTGAGAATACATGATAACCTGTGGCCCAATGAGCAAAAATAAAATAAACAGGTTACGCATCGCCATGTTTTTCATTTAATATTACCGTAAACAATTTGAAATACCTGAACCCTTGAGTTGTAGGAATCAGCAATATAGATAAAATCGTTGTCATCGATAAAAATTCCGGACGGCATCCAAAACTCGCCTTCTTTTTGTCCCTGATTTCCCAAATTGTATAAAAACTTTCCGTTCAGGTCAAATACCTGAACTACGTGAAACAGCGCATCAACAATATAAATATTTCCATGCGAATCTGTCGCAACGCCTTTTGGCCTGGCAAAATATCCTGATGCATCCCCCTGTTCTCCAAAAACAGAAATGACCTCTCCGGATGTATTAAGCACCTGTAACCTGAAATTCATTGCATCAATGATATAAACCAGGCCGGTTTTATCAATCCAGATATGGGTAGGATAATTAAATTCCCCTGGCGCTGTACCTCTGGATCCGATATGCCTGATAATTTCGCCTTTTTCATTCAGGATGGCAATGCGATGTGCATTCGTTTCAACTACCCATATTTCATTGGTCACTTTTGAAAAGGCTATTCCGGTTGGCTGATCCAAAAATAATGAATCATTCAGTATTTGCAATTTCTTTTTCTCAGGCAGAATTTTATATATTTTTTTTGCATGCGAGTCTGTGAAAATCAATCCGGTTGGTGTGATTGCACAAATGCCGACCAATGAAGAAAAGTCAAAATCCGTCTTTTTTACAAATTGGGGGATATCACCCACCTCACCACCGACCTGGAACAATGATTTGGCGCCCTGGTCCAAAATCCAAAAGTTTTCAGTGTTAAAGGCCAGAACCGACATAGGTCTGGACAAAACAGGTGTTTTTTTTCCAAGAAAGATGGCATTGAACCGGGAGCTAAACGTATGCTTTTGTTTCTTTTGATCCAATGAAGGCCACTGCTTTACCCATCTGATCTGAGGAATTTCCAATGATTTTGAGACATTTCTAACAATGGTATCCTGCGAGTACCCGGCGAAGCCAGGACCGACAAACATCAATAAACCAAATACTGGTGTTTTAAAATAGTTCAGAATACCGGATATCATTGAGAAAAACTACAAAGTGCAAAATTATCAGGATTGTGAAAGGGAACAATACAGGGCCTGTACAAATTTCGTGCTAAATATTTTATGAGGTTGGCATAATTGTTGCCAAAGCCATAAACACCATGTTAAAAACAATGAAAATACGTGATGATTTCCAAAATGGTTCAGCGTTGGGAATTTATGTAAATTTACAATAATATCATGAAACTTATAAATACACACCTTTTTATAATTGGCATACTGCTCATTTGGAATGTTGGCGCCTATGGTCAGGTTTCTCCGGGTGGTTATGTTTTTTCGGCCAGTATTAATGATAGCCTGGCTTCTCCCGTACGCATGGCCATTGACAATATGGACAACATTTATGTAACAGATGCTTACCAGAAAAAAATCAAAAAATTCAACGCATCCGGAACCTACCTTGGGTCTGTCATCACAGTGGGTTCTCCTGTTTCAATTGCCATTAATTCAGCAAATCAAATTTTTTTCGGAGACGGGGAAACAGGAAAAATTCTTAAACTGAATTCAAACGGCACGACAACTGAACTTTACACTGGCACAGTGTTCCCATCCTCCATGGTGTTTTGTTCCGATGGAAATCTTTATGTTTCAGACAGTAAACTTCAGCGGGTCATTGTTCTTGACTTATCGGGGAATGTGATCCGAACAATTGGGGCAGGTACGTTAACCTTTCCGACGGGAATAGCATTTGATAAAAGAAACAATCGGATACTGGTCGCGGAACATGGCGGTATCGGCAGCGGTTTTAATCCAGTTGTGAAAGTCAGAATCTATGGATTAACCGGCAACCTTATTACCAGTTTTGGTTCTCACGGAAATGGAGATGGTAAATTTTACCGGATCCAGGGTCTGGCAGTTGGCAGATGTGGTGAAATTTATGTTCCTGAACCTTATCAGGGGAACGTGAGTGTGTTTAACGAAAATACAATTTTTACCACCAGGTTTGGTCAATACGGAGACAGCATCAGCCAGTTGCGCGTTCCATTGGATATTGCCATTAATTCGCAGGATAAGATTTTTATCACTGCCGAAAATAACGGGGCGATTGAGGTTTATAACATCAATTACATCCTGCCAACTGCAAATATTACCTGCGGAAATAAAACAATTTGTGCAGGATCAACCACCGATATCCCGGTTCATTTTACCGGAGCAGCTCCATGGACATTTACCTACACCATCAACGGAACTAATCCATCAACGGTATACAATACCATCAATAATCCGTATATTTTAACTGTTTCAGCCCCCGGAAATTACCAGGTAACAGCCGTATCGGATTCAAGCCGCACCGGTACATGCTTTTCAGGGAATGCGGTCGTGACCGTAAACAATGTTTTGCCGACCGCTACCATGGCGAGCGGAAATTTTGGGTTCTGCCCTGGTCAAATGGCTTCGATTCCCATCAATTTTACCGGGGTGGCTCCCTGGACATTCACCTATACCATTAATGGTACAAATCCGCAAACTGTCAGCAATGTTTCCGGCAGCCCTTATTTTTTGAATGTTTCAGAGGCTGGAAGTTACCAGATTTCCGCCATAACCGGCGGGGGGTGTGCCGGTTCAACCTTTTCCGGAAATGCAATGGTATCGGCAAACGCTTCACCCCATGCGGTTATTGCAAGTGGAAATACAGCCATTTGCGCCGGTAATTCGACAAACATGATTGTTGGTTTTACAGGAACGGCCCCCTGGTCGTTTACCTATACGATCAACAATACAAATCAGACCACCATCAATAACATTGTTGAAAACCCTTATCAGTTCCCGGTTTCGCTGGCTGGTATGTATAAGATCATTCAGGTGCAGGATGCTTTTTGCCTTGGTTCTGATTCTTCAGCAGGTACTGAAATTGTGGTAAAACCCTTGCCAACAGCCAATATTTCTTCAGGGAATGCTGCCATTTGTGCAGGCAACAGTACAAACATCATCGTTGATTTAACAGGGACTTCCCCATGGAATTTCACCTATACCATGAATGGGTTAAACCCGGTAACCATCAATGGAGTTACAAGTTCTCCCTATGTTTTGACGGTATCGCAAGCAGGAACATATCAAATTACTGATTTATCCGATGCCGGATGTATTGGAACTAATTTAACGGGAGTGGCGACCATCACCGTAAATCCATTGCCTTTGGTTTCGCTTGGCCCGCCGGCTTCAATTTGTCCGGGTGATTCAATGGTAATTAGTCCCGGAACAGGTTTTTTTCATTACTTCTGGAGCGATTCCACCACTAGCCCGACATTGACTGTTTATTCTGCCGGTAATTACAGTGTTACAGTAACTGATTTTAACGGCTGCAAAAATTCTGCTGCAAAAACCGTAACTTCGTCAATAATGCCAACCTCAGCCATCACCAGCGGCAATGCAAGCATTTGTATGGGAGCAACAACAGATATTACCATCGCGCTTACCGGTACGCCACCGTGGTCGATTACGTATACCGTGAACGGGGTAAATCAACAAACCGTAAGCAATATCATTACCAGCCCCTACTTGTTGAATGTATATCAGTCAGGAATATATCAGATCATTCAAACTACTGATGCGGTATGTAGTAATCCCGCTTCCTCCGGTAGCGTTTTGATAACCGTGAATCCACTGCCCACCTATAATTTTTCATCCGGAAATGCCTCAATTTGCCCGGGCCAGTCGGCCAGCCTGGTAATTGATTTTACCGGAACACCGCCATGGAATTTCACCTGCACTGTAAATGGGTTAAACCCGGTAACCTTCAATGGAATCAACTACAGTCCCTGGGTTATGCAGGTTTCAGCGGCTGGGACTTATGAAATTATTGCCTTGTCGGATGCATTTTGCACCGGCCCGGCCTATAACGGAACTGCTACGATTATTGTGAATCCTTTACCCAATGTTAATCTTGGCCCCGATGTAACCATGTGCGATGGCGATACCGTCACCCTGGATGCCGGTTCATCGTTTGCCGGCTATTTGTGGAACAATGGAAATACCAGTCAGACAATAGAAGTTAATTTACCAGGAAGTTATAGTGTAATTGTAACAGATTACAATGGGTGTACCAACTCTGATGGCGTTTATGTCAGCCTGCTCTCTCTTCCGGTTTCATTGTTTACCAGCAGTTCGAACGGATTGACACTTAACCTGTTTAATGCCTCGCTTCATGCAACATCTTTCCTTTGGACCTTTGGCGATAACACAACC
>JBAXFM010000115.1:0-14966 GCA_037139855.1 Bacteroidota bacterium | reverse complement strand
GCGTTCCTGAAACATCAAGAATTGATTTAACTCCAGCGCAGACAATTACGATTGATAGCGCCAATATTAAAATCCCATTTGACACTGCGAAATTAACGTACGTAAATCTTGTCAACTTTTATTCCGTTATGCCGTCAAGCCAGTGGTACTATTCCGGGAATTTCGATCCGTATGATTGTAATTCCTTTACGATATCAGCCAACTGGCTTCATCCCTCCCTGGGTGTCCTTGCCGTGCCGGACGGCACGACCCTGTTTGAAATCCAGTTTGTTTCCAAAGGAGGAAACTGTCCATTGAACTTCTGTATCAATGAATTTACAGATATTAACTATGATTTTATTAGTACGATACCCACGAATGGTGCAGTAAATATGGCGACAGTGACTTGGTCGGGAGCCGTCAGCCCTGACTGGGCAACCACCGGAAACTGGGACCTGAATATTGTACCCGGTGTATCCTATAATGCCATAATCCCGGCAGGAGCAACCAACATGCCTGTTGTGAATGCAACCCCGGGATCCCCGGCAGTTTGTGTGGATCTGACAATCAACAGTGGTGCAACGGTAACTATAGCCGCAGGGAAAGCGCTTACGGTAAAGGGTATCCTTACCAACGGCAGTAACCCGGGGATCATTCTTAATTCTGACGCCACCGGAACCGGCTCGCTCATTTTTAATAATACAGGGGTTAACGGCATTGTTCAAAGGTATGTATCTGCATGGGGAGATGCCTCACACGGATGGCATTTATTGTCTGCCCCTGTTACAGCCCAACCATTTCAGCCAACATTCGTGTCAAGTCCGCCAGGTTCGTCCGAGGACTTTTATTTATGGAGCGAAACAACCGCATTGTGGATTAATTCAAAATCCGGAACATCGCCATACACATTTAACCCTGTTTTTGGAACAAATTTTGAATTGGGGAAAGGTTATCTGGTAGCCTACGGGAGCGCAGGGGCAAAAACATTTTCAGGAACCCTGAACTTTTCAGATGTCAGCAAACCCGGTCTTACCAATACTCCGGGACCCTTGTACGTCAATGGGTTCACATCAGGCTGGAATCTGATCGGCAATCCCTTCACAAGCCCAATAACATGGTATACCGGCTGGACTCACTCAACAAATATCGGAGCGGTAGCCAAGATATGGAATGAATCAGGCGCCTCCTATACCGATATCACTGCTGGCGGTATCATTCCGGCCACCCAGGGTTTTATGGTTGAAGTAACAGCAGGGACACCCCCGGGGCCATGGACAGGTTCATTGACCATTCCTGCAAAATCACGTACACACAGTGCGACAGCCTGGTACAAATCATCAGGAAACCCCAGTGTCAAACTTGTTGCGCACGACCTGGCAGGGCAAACTGCCCAGGAGAGCGTAATTATCTTTAATACCCAGGCAACGCCTGGATATGATCAGGAATTTGATTCACATTTCCTGCCTGGTTATGCCCCGCAGTTCTATTCAGTGGATGGAACAGATCATCTCTCCACCAATGTGTTGCCGGAATTAAATGGCCAGACCGTTGTTCCTTTCAACTTCATAAAAACTGATGGATCCGATTATACGATTGAAGCAGCACAGATTGACAATTTTTCATCGCAGGTATTACTGACTGACCTGAAAACCAATCAGACCCAAAATCTGATTGAAAACCCGGTTTACTCTTTTACTGCATCTGTACATGACGAGCCTGCCCGCTTTCTGCTTTCATTCGGTCATGTTGGAATCCATGAAGAAACCAAGAATAACGGAATCTATTCCTATGAAAACAACCTTTACCTTGAAAACCCGGGAAAAGCAATATTGGAAATATATAGTCTCACAGGTCAGAAATTAATGACGGAGGAGATCAATAGTACTGAATTATATACAACCAGCATCAATTACCCCCCTGGTTATTACATTGTTCGACTGGTCAGGGGGTCAAAAGTTGTTGTCACGAAAGTATTCATCAGGTCATAAACATTTAAAACATTATATGAAATCGTACAAGAAAGTATTTTTCACCCTTATTTTTCTTTTTACCAGCCTTTTTATGTTTAATGCAATGGCAGATGAACCTTTGGATAATCCGCCACCTCCGCCGGGCGGCGGACATGGCGGTGGTGGTAACGCACAGGGCGCGCCTATTGACGGAGGTTTGAGTATTCTGTTGGCTCTTGGTGCGGGCTATGGATCCTTCAAACTCTATAAAAACAGGAAAACAGAAAAAGCAGAAGAGGCTCTGAAGGACTGAAATTAGATTCTCCGGCGATTTGTCAACCGTTCCCTGAATCCGGAGCGGTTTTTTTATTTAAGATCCATTATCTGGATTTAGTTTAAATTTGCAAAATATTGTTAAGTAGCGTAAAATGGGGAATATCAAAGGACTTTACCGGGTCGATGGCATGTCGTGTGCATCCTGCGCCGGGAGCATACAAACCATGCTGTCGGCACAGAAGGGGGTTAGCGCGGCCAGTGTCAATCTCGCATCGGAACAGGTGATGGTGGAGTATGATCCATCGGTGATATCGCTGGATCAGATCATCAAGACCGTGGATGACCTGGGATTTAAAATCATCACCCGCGATCTGTCACAGGAAGAAGAGCATGACCTCGCTGTAGTAAGGTTGAGAAAGTTGCGGACAAATACCATCCTGTCGGCTACATTTGCTTTGCCGGTTGTCCTCATCGCCATGGTGTTTCATCACATGCCCTACGGGAATTTCATCATGATGGCGCTCACCATCCCGGTGCTGGCCTGGTTCGGACGCGAATTTTTTATCATTGCCTGGAAACGGATGCTCCATTTTTCGGCCAACATGGATACCCTGGTGGCGTTGGGTACCGGCAGTGCCTTTGTGTTCAGCGCCTTCAACACCCTGTTCCCTGATTATCTGCTGAGCCGCGGCTTTGAACCACATGTTTATTTTGAAGCTGCAACGGTCATCGTTACCTTCATCCTGCTGGGCAGGTATTTTGAAGAGAAAGCGAAACGGAAAACCTCCGAGGCCATCAAGAAACTGATGGGTTTGGGGGTGAAAACAGCCCGGGTGATCCGGAATGGGGTGGAAAAGGAGATGCTGATTTCGAAAATAGTAAAAGGAGATATCCTGGTGATCAGACCCGGGGAGAAAATTCCCACCGACGGACGCGTGGTTGAAGGGTTCAGCGCCATTGATGAGAGCATGATCACCGGCGAGTCGATGCCGGTGAATAAGTGGCCCGGGGATACGGTGATTGGGGCCACCATTAACCAGACGGGAGGTTTGAGAATCGTCGCTGAAAAGGTTGGAAGTGAAACCTTGCTGGCTCATATTATCCGGTTGGTGCAGGAGGCACAGGGAAGCAAAGCTCCTATTCAGAAACTGGCAGATAAAATTGCCGCGGTGTTTGTGCCGGTAGTGATGGGTATTGCCTTACTCACCTTTATTGCCTGGATGATTTTAAAACCCGACACCGGCGCTCCACTTGCATTCATTGCTGCCGTTACGGTGCTGGTCATCGCGTGCCCATGTGCACTGGGATTGGCGACACCTACCGCGCTGATGGTCGGACTGGGCAAGGCTGCACAACTTGGTATCCTGGTGAAAGATGCCCAAAGCCTGGAAATATTTTGCAAAACCACTGCAATCGTATTGGATAAAACAGGAACAGTCACCATCGGAAAGCCTCAGGTAACCGATGTTTTCTGGGATCCTGCTGCTGAAACCAACCAGCCGGAAACAGGTCGGGATATTCCGGGTGCGATCGTTGCCATTGAATCGATGTCGGAACATCCTTTTGCGCAGGCTTTGGTCAATTTTTTCGATGTCAAAAAAGATGCAAAGGATGTTGAATCAAAGGAAAATCCAAACCGGGAAGCTGGGGTTAAAGGGTTTGAAAGCATTACCGGCAAAGGAGTTTCAGCAACTTTATCCGGGGATTTATACCACATCGGCAGCAGAACCTATATCACCGACAGTGGCTGTAAGGTACCGGAAGGATTCGGGCACGACGAGATTAAACTGAAATTACAGTCACGATCGGTTGTTTATGTTTCATGCAACAGCAGCGTTGTTGCCATGGTGGCATTTGCAGATACGGTGAAACCAGGTTCAGCCAGCGCAATTGCAAAACTACAGGATATGGGCCTTCAAATTCACCTGTTGTCTGGCGACAGTGTGTCGATTACCTCTCACATTGCCGCAGAGGCAGGAATTGAATTTTTCAAAGCCGAAGCCACACCGGGTGAAAAATCTGACTATGTGAAACGGTTGAAAGACCAGGGATTCGTCGTCGCCATGGTCGGAGATGGCATCAATGATTCGCCTGCTCTGGCTGTTGCCGACATCGGAATCGCCATGGGAACCGGAACGGATATTGCCATTGAAAGCGCCCAGATCACGCTGATCAAAGGGGATCTGGAGAAACTGGTCACGGCCTTGAAACTGTCCCATCAAACCGTGAAAACCATCCGGCAGAATCTTTTCTGGGCGTTTTTTTACAACATCATCACGATTCCGATAGCGGCAGGGATTCTGTATCCTTTCACCGGATTTATGCTGAACCCAATGCTGGCAGGCGCTGCCATGGCTTTCAGCTCGGTTTCGGTGGTGAGCAACAGTTTAAGGTTGAGGTCAAAACAGGTTGATTGAAAATCAGCGGTTAACAGTGATATTATTTTTTCTATCTTTGACCACTTAGGCAACACCCTTGTATGCATAAGTGTTTTCTGACTGCTATCATTTTTTTGAGCCTCTTTTCTCTGGAACTGTTTGCACAGCATACCCCTTTGGACAGGTGTGTCAATGACAGTCTGGTTAGGGTGCTGCCACATAAAAACCCTGCTCAAAAGGCTATCATTTATCTTGAAACCGCCGAGTTGATACAGAATTCCATGCCGCAAAAGGCATTCTGTTATCTCATTGCTGCATTTAAAATTTCGCTCCTCGAAAAAAACGACAGTCTGAAAGCCATGACACGAATTTATTTTGGAGATTACTATACCATGATGCGTAAATTCATGCAGGCCCATGAAAATTATCTTGCTGCATGGCGAACTTATCAGCGAATCGGGGACACAGCAGGCCAGATAAATTCATTGTTAAAAATCGGCAGTACAAACCGCTCTCTTAGAAATTATCAGAAGGCTCTCATTTACATTCAAAAGGGAATGGAATTGACCTACACAGCAAACAATCAATCTATCAATGGAATGTTGTATAGTGAGCTCGGACTCACCTACCAGTCAATGGGACTCAAAAAAGCAGCGCTGTATTTTTTCAATCGGGCGCTTTTCGTATTCCGGCAAGCAGGAGATAAGGCGAATGAGTGCCGGGTTCAGAATAATATCGGGAGTTATTACCTTACAGAAGACAGAGATGAAGAAGGGCTGATATTCTTTGAAAAATTGCTTCAGCAAACTGATTCATCCGACGGGGATATTACGGGGGTTTTAAATACCCGTATCGGTCATATCTATTCCAAGAAAAAGGACTTTCGTACCTCTCTGAAATATAACCAGAAAGCATTGGATATCAGGCGGCGTAAACGCGCCACCCCTGAAATAAACAGCTCTTTGATCAACATTGCCGGGGATTATTACAACCTTGAAAAGCCGGATTCCGGAAAAATATACATGGATTCGGGGTTAAATCTCGCGTACAAACATGACCGGAAGAACCTCATCGAAAACAGTTATCGTCATCTTTATTTATATAATCTTCGTCATCACAATTTTGAAAAGGCCCTGGAATTCTATGCACGTTACAGCACAGTACATGATGATATTAACTATGAGGAAAATAAGAATAATATCGCGATTCTTGAGGCCAATCAAAAGCTTCAGCATACCCAGCAGTCAGGGAAGGCGATTGCCAGTAAACACAACATCCAGGCTTTGAATATAAAATACCAGAAATACCAGTCATCCATTTTGCTAATTATGATAGGATTGGCAAGTTGTTCCATGATTGTGTTTGTTCTTCTCCTGTTATATATCAGGATGGACAGACGTAAAATGCAGCGCCTGCATTACCAGCTATCCAATGAAATCAGGGAACGTGAGTCCATGGAAATGCATACCCGCGAAAATGAAAATCAATATAAGTTTATTACAGATAATTCTGTTGATTTCATTACGCACATGGATGAGCACAATCACCGGATTTATGCCTCGCCTGCCGCGTTAAATGTTTATGGGTTTGAACAGGATGAAATTATTACAAAATCACCCATTGACCTTACGCATCCGGATGATCAGGCCTATTCGGAAGCGAAATTCACGGAGATGATGGAAACCCGTTCGGCCCGGCAGTTCATTCACAGGGCACGAAAAAAGGATGGCACAAATTTTTGGGTAGAATCGATATTGAATCCGCTTTTTGATCCCATCAGCGGTGTTTATAAAGGGATGGTGGGAGTTACCCGCGATATTCAGGAACGTAAAACCAAAGATATAGAAATCATGGAAGGAACCAGACAAAAAGAAAATCTTCTGAAAGAAATACATCACCGGGTAAAAAATAATTTTGCCATCCTGGTGAGTCTGATCAACATGCAAATGGCTCAGACCAAAAATCAGGAATTATTGCAATCACTCACCAATCTTCAGTTGCGCATTCGTACCATGTCCCTTGTGCATGAAATGTTATACCGGTCGAACGATTTTGAAAAAATTTCCTTTCCTGGTTATCTCCGCTCCCTGGCTTCCGTGATAGCAGGAACCTATAACCGCCGTGACATTGACCTGGTTGTTGAAGCAGATGAGGTGGTGATGGATATTGAGGCATCCATTCCCCTTGGATTGATTGTGAATGAGCTACTGAGTAACGCTTATAAACATGGTTTCCCGGATGGCAGGACTGGCAAAATAATTTTATCCTTTAAAGTAAGCCCAGACGCCGGAACCTATTGTCTGGGCCTGCACGATGACGGCATAGGTATGCCTGAAGGTGTTAAACTGGAACAGTTTAAAACCATGGGTTTACAGGTTGTGCAGATTCTTTGTGCCCAGATTGAAGGGAATCTGGAGGTTGTAAACAATCCCGGCGCATCGTTTACCATCACCTTTCAGAAGCCAGGTAAATAAGGTAAGTTATTGTATTTCAATTCGTATATTTTGATTTTCGTGCATTCGTTAACAATTATTTAACAATAAGGTAATCATTTGTTAACATTGCCAAAGAAGGGTAGAAATACCTTTGCCGAAAATTAAAACCTATGAACATGAAAAAAATTACAAGCATTTTTTTAACCTTTGGAATGATCCTGGCAATGTTGGTTTTATCAACGGGCACCAAGGCTCAAAATCAGTTAGGTGACCTTAAAAAAGAGCAGGACACCCTGAAAGAAAATTTAAGCACCCTGCGTGACAAGATCAGTGGTGTGGAAGAAAGACTGGCAACAGCAGAAGGAGATCTCTCCAAGCTGACCAAGATCAAGTTATCGGGTTACATCCAGGCCCAGTATATGCATTATGAAGCCTCCAACGCTTACCCCGACAATGTTTTTATGCTTCGCAGGGTCAGAATTAAATTTCAGTATGAGCCCATCAACGGTGTTGTGTTTGTGTTGCAACCCGATTTTACACCAGGCAATATTACCCTGAAAGATGCCTACGTACAGTTGAACGACCGCTGGTTAAAAACCTTCTCCTTATACGCCGGTAAATTCAACAGGCCCAACTATGAAGTGGAGTATTCGTCAAGCAGCCGTGAAGTTCCTGAGCGTTCCCGCGTGATCCGTGCCATTTATCCCGACGAGCGTGCCACCGGCGCCAAGCTGGAAATTGCGCCACCCAAACTTCCGCTGAAAATACAGCTGGCTGTTTTTAACGGCAATGATGGTTTAACCATCACCGATGCATCAGGCGCCAACATTAACCCTTTGAACAACGATTTTGACAATCACAAAGACTTTATGGGCCGCGTAACCTATACCTTCAAATTTGGCCAGATCGGCGCCCTTGGAATCGGCGCGCATGGTTATTATGGCGCCATCAAGGCAAACACCACCGATCTGCTGAATTCGGACTATACCTACAATAAATCACTTGATACCGAAGGCAAGAATATTGGTAAACTGATCAGGAAAAACTGGGTAGGTTTTGAAGCTCAGTTGTATTTCGACTTTCTTGGCGGCCTTGCCCTCAAGGGAGAATACATCTTCGGCGTTAACGGAACCCCAGGTTATAATAGTAAAACGACCGTTGTCGGACCACAGGTTGTAAACGGAATGAAGAATGATACCCTTTTCATGACCACCACCACCACTGTAACCACCAACAACCGTCCGGCCATCGAACGGAACTTCAGCGGTTACTATATTTACCTGATCAAGAACATCGGCAAACATCACCAGATCGCCGCACGCTATGATTACTACGATCCCAACACCAAACTTTCATCAGACCTGATCGGTGTAAACCAGTACAATGGCAATGTTGCCACCAAGACCACCGACAAGTACACTTACTCCGGTACAAACCCAGTAGTATCTACCGATGCCCAGACAAAAACCACGGTAAACAATTCCCTGAAAAGCGGTACAGCAGACATCAAGTACCAGACGATAACCCTGGCTTACACCTATTTCTTCGACGACAACATCAAAATTATGCTGGGCTACGAAATCCCGATGAATAAAAAAGTTGCTCAGAATGCCAGTGGTGTTGGCAATGTTACCACCACCTATGCCATAAACGGAACGCCGGGTGTATGGGATTACAGCAATTCGATCTTGCAAAATACGCTGACATTGAGATTGCAGGTGAAATTCTAAGCCCCACCCCCTCCCCAAACAGGGAGGGGCTAAAAGAAACCAATTAGTTAAAAAAAAATCGTAGCTTTATAAAAAAATAAATCATGAAAAAATTGAAAACAAGATTCGGAATGGCAGCGATTGTGTTGATCGCCGTGTTAGGCTTCGCCTTTATGCCAGCTCCAAAAAAGATTACCGTAAAAGGTTCAGACACCATGGTGATCCTGGCACAAAAATGGGCCGAAGTTTATATGAAGTCGCATCCGCAGGCAATCGTACAGGTAACCGGAGGCGGTTCCGGAACCGGCATCTCTGCGCTGATCAACGGCGCAACAGACATCTGCAATTCAAGCCGCCCGATGAAACAATCGGAAATGGATAAACTGAAAGACCGCTATGCTTCACTCGGAATTGAGATTCCTTGCGCCAAAGACGGCATCACCATTTTTCTGAATGAATCAAACCCGGTAAAAGAGCTTACCATCAAACAACTGAGCAACATCTTCTCCGGAAAAACCAGAAACTGGAAAGAGGTTGGCGGACCTGATCAGGACATTAAATTGTATGGCCGTGAAAACAGTTCAGGAACCTATGTGTTTTTCAAAGACAATGTGGTAAAAACAGATTACGCTGCCAGTTGCCAGACCTTACCGGGTACTGCTGCCGTGGTGAATGCCGTTTCGAAAGATAAATTCGGGATTGGATATGGTGGCGCTGCCTATGCAGCCGGCGTGAAACATTGTGCAGTGAAAAAAGATGATAAAAGCACCGCTTTTATTGCCAACGCTGAAACGATCAAATCTGGTCAGTATCCTATTACCCGATACCTTTACATGTATTTATGCAACAGGCCAACCGGCGAGATCAAGGCTTATATCGACTGGATCCTTAGCGCGGAAGGTCAGAAACTTGTCACAGAGATTGGTTATTTTCCCGTAAAATAGTTTTTGGTTAATATCTGTAAATGTGCAAATCGATGACTGGCAGCATTGTTCAATGTTGCCTTTCATCGTTAAAAAGATAAAATGGAGAATCCAATTGAAAATAAGGGATTTGTTTTTACCAAAGAGTCGTTGAAGAAGAAGTTCAGGTGGTCTGAATTTCTTTCAGAGAAGATCATCACGGGGGTGGCGTTTCTTTCAATCACCATCATTGTACTGATCTTTGTCTTTGTGTTCAAGGAGTCACTTCCGATTTTTCAGTCGAAGAAAAAGGAAGTTGTGAAAGTTGAAGCAGTTCAGAAACAGGAACAATACGGAGGTGAAACAGACCAGACACAAACCAACTCTTCAGGGCAGGAGCAATATGGTGTAACGACCAACGATACCATGATGATCGAGAACCAGGCCCGGGTTGACGATACGATTGTTCACGGATCTGACCAGGCTACTTTTAAAAGTCTGACCGGAAAACAGTGGCTGCCGGTGTCAGACAATCCCAGGTATGGATTGATCCCGCTTTTTGTCGGCACCTTGAAAATAACCCTCATTGCCATGTTGTTTGCGGCGCCCATTGCCATTCTGGCCGCGCTGTTTTCTGCATCATTTGCCCCTTACTGGCTCCGTGAACTCATAAAACCTGCCATCGAACTGCTGGCAGGGTTTCCTTCGGTGGTTATCGGCTTTTTCGCCCTGATGGTGATGGCCTCCTTTTTCCAGAATATCTTTGGCTACGACGGACGACTCAATGCCTTTGTTGGTGGCGTGGCCATGGCCCTGGCTGCCATTCCGATTATCTTTACCATCACCGAAGATGCACTCACCGCCGTTCCGCGAACCTATACCGAAGCCAGCCTGGCGCTGGGAGCCACCCGCTGGCAAACAGCATTGTTTGTTACCCTGCCTGCTGCCACCCCGGGAATATTTGCCGCGATACTGTTAGGCATCGGACGAGTTTTCGGAGAGACCATGATCGCCCTGATGGCCACCGGCAACGCTGCGATGATCGGACTCAACCCGTTTGAATCGGTTCGAACCCTGGCGGCCACCATTGGCGCGGAAATGGCCGAAGTCGTATTCGGCGATACCCATTACAACGTACTCTTTTTAATTGGCTCCCTGCTCTTTGTCTTTAATTTCAGTCTCAATGCCCTGGCTGAATTTTACGTGAAGGGAAAATTGGTTAAACGTTTTCAAGGGAAGCAGTCATGAGCAAACAAAAATCAATAACCGGCGGACTGTTCATCGGTGTAACCGCATTTTCCGCCTTCCTGATCATTGCCGTGATCATCATCCTGCTGGTAGTGATTATCAACGGTGGAAAAGGCACTTTTTCCTGGGAATTTCTTACCTCTTTCCCTGAAGATGGCATGATGAAGGGGGGCATTTTCCCGGCCATCTATGGTACCGCATTGCTGGTGCTGATCATGTCTGTTGCAGCTGTTCCGTTTGGAACAATTACCGCCATATATCTCACCGAATATGCTCATGAAAAATCCATCCTGGCCCAAACCATCCGGTTTGCCGTGCGTACGCTTGCCACGGTACCCTCCATCATTTTCGGGTTGTTCGGACTGGGATTTTTTATCAAGTTCGTTGGTGGAAGCATGGATGATGCATTCCTTGGCGGGCAACTCAAGTGGGGTCAGCCGAATATCCTGTGGGCCAGCCTTACCATGGCGTTGCTTACCCTTCCGGTGGTGATCGTTTCCGTTGAAGAGGCCATTCGAACAGTGCCCCGCGAACTGCGCGAAGCAAGCCTCGCCCTTGGCGCCACGAAATGGGAAACCATCAAGCGCATTGTCATACCAGGCTCCCGTTCGGGGATCATGACTGGTACCATCCTGGCTGTAAGCCGTGGCGCCGGCGAAGTTGCCCCGATCCTTTTTACCGGGGCAGCCTATTACCTGGCAACCCTCCCAACCTCGCTGAGCGACCAGTTTATGAACCTGGGATATCACATTTACATCATGGCGACACAGTCGGCCAATGTCGATCAAACCCTGCCGATCCAGTTTGCCACCACCATGGTGTTGTTGTTGCTTACTTTTACCCTAAATTTAACCGCTGTGATCATCCGTGCGCGTTTGCGCAGAAAAGCAAAATGATGTTTACTAAAGCCTTCCAGGTTTTGAAAACCTGGAAGGTTTAGATGAAAGAAATAAATACAATGAAAGAAATAAAAATCAGAACAAGGGATTTAAGCCTCTGGTACGGCGCCAAGATGGCACTGAACTCCATTTCCCTGGACATTCCCGAAAAAGAAGTTACCGCCTTCATCGGGCCCTCTGGATGCGGAAAATCCACCTTTCTCCGCACCTTGAACCGGATGAATGACCTGATACCTGGTGTACGCATCACCGGGGAGGTGCTGGTGGATTCACTCAACATCTACGACAAACAGATCGATGTGGTCAACCTGCGGAAAAAGGTGGGAATGGTTTTTCAGAAGTCCAACCCGTTTTCTAAGTCCATTTTCGAGAATGTAGCGTATGGCCCCAGGATCAATGGGATCAATCAGAAATCAAGGCTGGAGGAAATTGTGGAAACTTCGCTGAAAAAGGCCTTTATATGGGAAGAGGTGAAAGACCGGCTGCACGACTCGGCCATGGGGTTATCGGGTGGCCAGCAGCAGCGCATGTGTATTGCACGCACGCTGGCAGTGGAACCTGAAATCATTTTGATGGATGAGCCCGCCAGCGCACTTGATCCGATATCCACCGCCAAAATCGAAGAGCTGATCTTCGAGTTGAAAAAGAACTACACCATCGTCATTGTTACCCACAACATGCAGCAGGCTGCCCGCGTAAGCGACCTTACCGCATTTTTCTACATCGGCGAACTGATTGAATTCGGAAAAACAAAAAAGATATTCACCACACCGGATAAGAAGCATACGGAGGAATATATCACCGGACGATTCGGATAATCGTGACACGTGTCACGTAACACGTAACAAAAGCGTAATTCGTAATTTTTAATTTTTAATTTGTTATCATGGAACGTCATTTTGAACAAGAACTGGAAAAACTGAACAAACGTCTCCTCAAGATGGGGAACCTCGTTTACGATCAGGTACACAATTCGTTGGAAGCCTTGCTTACCTGTGATCTCGAACTGGCTCAGCAGGTGGTCGGACTCGATAACAAGGTGGATAAACTGGATGTGAAAATAGACAAGTTATGCCAGCGGATTTTTGCGCTTACGCAGCCGGTGGCCACCGATTTACGGCTGATCATGTCGGCCCTGAAGATGAACAACGACCTGGAACGGCTGGGCGACCTTGCGGTGAACATCTCAAGCAAGATTGAAGGAGTAAGCGAATACAAGGAAATTCTGACCGACCTTCATGTGGATGAACTGGCCAACATGGCGGATCTGATCGTGAAGGATGTCGTTACCATCCTCCATACCCGCAACACCACTTTTGTCAAAGACATCTTTACTTCAGCCAATGCCATTGAAGATAAAGTTCAGGCAGTATCTACCAGGATACTGGATGAGATGATGCATAAAACCGAAGTAATTGTGGTGGCCACCAACCTGATGATCATCCTCACCCAGATAGACCGCATCGCCGGGTATTCAACCAACATTGCCGAATCAATCGTGTTCATCGTGGATGGCAAGATGATCAAGCATAAAAATCCGTTCAAAGAAGGAAGGGTTGGTTCGCAGGAGCCGGCAGAACCAACGGAATAGCCTAATGTGTCATTCATCAAACCTTCCAGGTTTTAAAAACCTGGAAGGTTTTTTTGTGATCTTAATTCACTATTTTTGCGGGATAAATCTCAGCAAAGTCCTCACCAAATTCTTCTCCATGGCACACCAGGCAGGATTACCGCTCACCGACCGGCCGAAGGGAAATTACATTCTCTCCATCACGATCATCGGCATTTTTTTCTTCATCTTCGGGTTTGTAACCTGGCTTAATTCGGTATTGATCCCGTTCCTGAAAATTGCCTGTGAAAAAAACAATTTCGAATCCTATTTTGTCGCTTTTGCTTTTTACATCTCCTACTTTGTGATGGCCATTCCCTCCTCAATGGTATTGCACAAAACAGGCTTTAAAAACGGAATGTCGCTGGGATTGGTACTGATGGCCATTGGCGCCCTGATTTTTATTCCTGCTGCTTATTCACGGATGTACGGGCTTTTCCTTACCGGGCTGTTTGTACAGGGAACCGGGCTGGCTGTATTGCAAACGGCTTCGAACCCATATGTTACCATTCTCGGCCCCCTGGAAAGCGCTGCCAAACGCATCAGCATCATGGGGATTTGCAATAAAATAGCCGGGGTCATCAGTCCGCTGATACTGGGCGCCATCGTTTTAAAGGGAATGGACCGCTATGATAAAACGCTGCTGGGCGCCATGGATGAACTGCAAAAAAACGTGGTTCTCAACGAACTGGCCGGCCGCATCATCCTGCCTTACATCATCATGGCGATTGTGCTGGTCATCCTGGCTATATTGCTCCGTTTTTCAGCGCTTCCCGATATCGATACCGACAAGGAAGATGATACAACTTCAATTGCAAACGTTGGTAAAACCAGCATTTTTCAGTTCCCGCAACTTGTTTTGGGGGTGATCGCCATTTTTGTTTATGTGGGCGTGGAGGTTGTAGCGGTCGACACCATCATCAGTTACGGCAAGGCCCAGGGGTTTTCGTTTGAACTGGCTAAATATTTTGCCTCCTATACGCTTACAGCCATGGTGCTGGGGTATATCATCGGGATCATCGCCATTCCGAAATACCTGAAACAGGAGAAGGCGCTGATGTTTTCTGCCCTGCTGGGTATTATATTCGGAGTACTGGCCATTGTGGCCGCAGGGATTCATTACCAAACTACTTTTACCCTGAATCTGGCAGGATACTCCCTGATGCTGCCCTTTGATGTATCGGTCTTCTTTATTGCCATGCTGGGACTGGCCAATGCCATCATGTGGCCGGCCATCTGGCCACTGGCCATCGACGGGCTGGGCCGGTTTACAAAAATCGGTTCGGCGCTGCTGATCATGGGAATTGCAGGCGGGGCTTTGTTACCGTTGCTGTATGGAAGAATGGTTGATCTGTTCAGCCCTCAGCAGGCATACTGGATCATCATACCTTGTTATATCTTTATTTTTTATTATGCCTTGTCGGGACACAAACTTCGTAATTGGAAATAATACCCACCCCCAACCCCTCCCTAAATGAGGGAGGGGCTTTGGTAAGTAGCAAACAATATATTATGAAACCAACCTTATTGATTCTTGCTGCCGGTATGGGCAGCCGTTATGGCGGGCTGAAACAGCTTGACC
>JBAXFM010000114.1:0-14990 GCA_037139855.1 Bacteroidota bacterium | reverse complement strand
AAAAAAAAAGAGTTATAACGCATGGTATTATCTGGGCGGGCTGGTTCTGTTGTGTTCATTGCCGGTATTTGGTAATGCAGGTGAAGTGCCTGAGGTAATTAATTACAATGGCAAGATCATTACGCTCGATAAATCGAATAAGATTGTTGAGCAGGAAGCGATCCCGAATATTATCATTTTACCGGAATTAAAGCCTGGATCGATGGAGAGAACGAGCCCGTACCGGACCGGCAAGTATGCCGACATGACGGTGCTGTCGGATGACATCCTGACGATTGATCCGGAGAAGATCATCGATATTAAAAGTCTCAATACGATCGTCGGTGGAAATATTGTTTTTGAAAGAAAGTGACAGGGATAAATCGAGGTCATTTCTATTTCAAAGCACGGCGATCTGGTCTGGCCAACTGAGATATCCACTGAAATTCCGGGATCAAAGGCATCAGCCTGATAAATTCCGGATCACGCCACTCGAAGGACTGTTTATCGTTACCAGCCAGTAAAGTTCGTGGAAACCCACCCCTGGAAAAGTAATCCGGTAACTGAAAATCATCCCTCAACTCCTCAAAAAGAAATGGAGTTAGTCTTTTATATGAAATTCTCCCGGCCAGACTTTCAGAACTATGCTTTAACAAATCTCTTGAATCGGATTGTTGGTAATGTTATCCAGAATCTCCTGCTTTCGTTTTCGAACGTAATACATAATTATTAAACTGGATACCGTGCAAATTAAATTTATAAATTTCAATTTACACGCATTGGATTTCTATTTTATAGATTCCGGCAACAACTTCAATACTTAATCCTCCGGTTCGCCCGACCAGGATAAAAAGGATTTCTCCTGCGTGAAACCAATTGGCGCAGGAGGAAACGACTTATCAGTTGAGTTGGGAATGATCAATCCATTATGATCAAATTTCCACACCTTCTCCTATCACCCTGTGAACCATACCAATTCAATTTCTCCTGCTTTCAACCAGTAGTTTTTCAGTACACATTTTCCATGGCTGCAGCCTTTCCCAGTATTTTTCAAGTACCCTGAAATTAGGGAAACGGCGCCTTAAAGGCCTATCATTGCAGCATAAATTCCAACATCACCAAACCAGTATCAATTAAAATAAACCTAAACCAAAATCCAATGAAACCAAAACAACTATTCAAGAAAATTACACCGTTTCTTCTGCTAATGGCACTGATGGTAATTGTTGCTATTTCGTGCAAGAAGAAAGATGAAGAACCCACTCCCACACCACCAACTCCGGGTCCGGTCTTACCCCCTCTTTTCAGCAGTTCACCGAAATTGATCATGACTAATTTTGAAATTTCGCAAAAAAATAAATTCCCTGCCAGTTTATTGTATAATGTTGGGTACGGGCTTCGCGGTGAAGACCCTGAAATACCAATGCCCAGCCTGAAAAAGCTTGCCAAAGTTGCCTGGGAAGTACATGATTACGTACATACTGAGCACAGGTTCGATACGATCGATTCCCAGTTAATGCAAATCAGCCAGCAACTTACAGTTTTACAGAACGATGTTGTTGCATTATCACACCAGGTTACTTTCGTTACGGATGAGATCCTTACCACAATGAAATCGATTGTGGCAAATACTTATGTTACCAATATCAATAATGCTTTTGATGACTCAAGTAGCAATACCAGTCTCCGGTTTTACTCCTGGAATGCAAATCAAAACCAACAGGTGCCTGTCTCTCCGGATACCATTTCGTGGAGCAAATTATCAGAATACGTGCAGACCGATTTTATAGATGTTTATCAAGGTGCCAATAGTGGCGACGACCACGATATGAAAAACTGCATCAGTCAACTCCACACGCTGATAATGGGAAATTCCCAGGCTCCATACAGCTTTTCCGGAAGTAGTTTGAAAACAATGGCGGATCTGATTATTACTTCCAGCCAAAATAAAATATACACCTCTGAAGAGGCAACAATGGCATACAGGGTTGTTGAGGACTATTTTATGTCGTCCTTAACCTCTCAGTTCAAAGCTTTGATTGTATGGGCAAATGCTGCAGTAGCAAACGACACAATTGACGGTCCTAAACTTGTCGCGCAATACATTCAGGGAGGATTCGGCACAACTGTAAAAGATGAATTGTCAATGTTTATAAATGTGGCTGACTATATGGCTGTTAACTTGTACGACCATCGTACGTTAACAAATTTCGGAAATGACATGAATTATTTTGGTTATGGAATAAAAGAAGATGCTATTTGCGGTCAACTGATTGCCCGGGCCAACATGGTTAATACCATGATTCTGGCGGCTCTTGCAACTCCCGTCAATGATTTCTACATCACGATGGCCTTACCAGCCAAGTACAGTTCAGGAGTACTCGGGTGGACAGGTGGTGGAACAGCCTATACTACGATCCTCGACCAGGGAGGCAGTGTAATTAGCCAATATCCATACACCTATTGGGAAAGCAGTGCTGCCTATTACGATAACGTAGTGAGTTTTTACAGGGGAAATGGTGGTAACGGCGGCTCAACACATGTAAATCTTTCACAAGTCAATATTGGGATAACAGGCGCAACATGGAGAAACTCAGGTGGGCTTTCAGGAAACGCTCCCATAGGCTATTATGATCCCAACGACCTTTCAAAGGCTCCCCAATCAACGTATACTCTGACTTATTCTTTGGCATTCGGTTCCGTATCTCTTTGTTGGCCATGGGGTTACATGTACCTTAACGACAACAACAATAATGTCATGACAAACTGTTCCGATTACGAGATGGATTCCCCCATAAGCTCACATGGACCAATGCCCTATGTGGCACAATATGAAATGAGTTCTGGAGGTGATCGCTGGCTGGAGCAACCAGAATATGAAAAGGAAAATAGCTACATGACCTGGGGAGATGAGTCATTGGGCTACAATGGCCCAACATTAAATGCAAATCAAATGTTTTTTACAAATGTCAGAACCGCTGCTGTCACATTGTCATCAAATCCATTAATTACAAGTGGTACCGGGATTTATTTATTCTCCACCTATACAACGGATCCCTTGGACTACAGTGGCACTGCCACACAGAAATTCTGGGGAGGAACCAACATTTCCGACAAAAAATCAACCAAAGACCTGTTTAATGTATCAGGCAATAATGTTCAGTCGGGTACTGTAGATGCCGCTATTTCTTCAGGTTCTAACAGTATCAACTTCGGGTTTTCAGTCATGCTTGCAAAGCCTACCGGAAATTCTCACGAAGTGAGCCTGTCATTTTATTCACAACCAATTTATTGGGGAAATTGCAGTGTTCCAAAATAGTTTGACAGAAAAGATCAGGATGTATTATTTCTGTAATAATTTCCCTTACCCCCCTGCCCAAGGCCTCACACTGGTCACGGGCAAGGGGTTTTGTTAAGATAAGTATGAAGCGAACAAGAACACCAACTAAAATTACAACATTGCAATTAACCTTCTCCCTTTAAAATGAAACAATCCTTTATCATTCCGATTTTACTTTTGCTCTTGGCGGCCTCCTGCAGCCATCCGCCCGGCCAGGCAGACCGGATTTATGTCAATGGCATTGTGCTGACCATGGATACAGCCAATACCCAAACCGAAGCGTTGGCCCTCAAAGACGGAAAAATCCTTGCAGTCGGACGAACCGAGGATATTCTCAAATTCAAAGGGGATTCCACGGAGATTATTGACCTGGAAGGAAAAACCATGACTCCGGGGTTTGTTGATCCGCACAGCCATTTCATTGCGGCTGTGATGTCGGTCATATCCACCAATATCAGTTCGCCGCCCATCGATTCGGTCAGGTGTATCAATGATATTATCAACAAGCTCAAAGAGTTAAAAAACCGATTGAATCTCAAACCGGGTGAACTACTGCTGGGGATGGGGCTTGATCCCGACCAGTTGAAGGAAAAGCGCTATCCAACCATCAGTGACCTCGATCCGGTGTTCCCCGATAACCCGGTGATACTGGTACATGCATCGGGACATATCGGGGTATACAATTCCATGGCACTTAAACTGGCCGGGATCAATGAAAACAGCAAGGACCCGGCCGGGGGTATCATTGGCAGGTTTCCTGACGGGAACAAACCGAACGGGGTGGTTTATGAGAATGCATGGTTTGGCACACAAAGCAAGGTGTCGCTTCCAACAGCCGAAAGAATAGCGGAAAACATTAGAGCTCAAAAGGAAAAGGCAATCGCCAATGGAGAAAAAACGGCGATGCTGCCACAGGATATCCAGGAGAAGTTTGCCCAACTGATCGATGCCGCTCAGTTGCAGTATGCCCGCGAAGGCTATACCACTGCCCAGGAAGGCTCGAGCAGCATGGGGGTGATCAAACTCCTTAAACTGGCGGCAGCAGAGAAGATGCTCTATCTCGATATTGTTTCGCTGGTTGCAGGGGAATTGACTGATACGCTGGTCGGAAACCCCAACTTCACCTTTAATGAGTACGATAACCACCTGAGGTTTCACGGGGTGAAATTCATCTGTGATGGCTCACCCCAGGGCAAAACCGCCTATCTGAGTCAGCCTATGCTGCCGGGTTCCGGCTGCATGCACGACTGCAGTGGCAAACCCAACATAACACCCACGGCCCTGGAGGCCGGAATGGCCAAATGTTATCAGAACAAGGTGCCAGTATTCAGTCATTGCAACGGCGATGCAGCCATTCAAATGATCATCGATGCGCACGAAAAAGCCATTAAGGCATTGAATCTGCCTGATACCAACCGGGGCAGCGTCGTCATCCATTCACAATTTATCACACCCGAACAATTATCAAAATTTAAAAAGCATCACCTGTTTCCTTCGTTCTTTTCGAACCACACCTATTACTGGGGAGATATCCATGTCGTCAACATGGGAAGAGACCGGGCATTCTTTTTAAGTCCGATGAAGGCAGCGCTGGATTCAGGAATTGCGTTCACCAACCATACCGACTACAATGTTACGCCGCTCAATGCCATCTTTACCATCTGGACGGCTGTCAACCGGATTTCCCGTACCGGTGTTGTCATTGGCCCTGATCAGCGGATTACTCCATACGAAGCGCTTAAAGCGATTACCATCAATAGTGCTAAAGAAATCGGGGAGCAACGTAATAAAGGCTCCATCGAACCCGGCAAACTCGCCGATCTGGTAATCCTTTCCGGCAATCCACTCACCGTTGAGCCTGTGAAGATCAAGGATATCAAGGTATTGGAGACGATCAAAGAAGGTAAAGGTGTCTATAAATAGCAGTTTTGTTGATCCTCAATGCTTCGGTGCATCCTTCTTACAACATGCAGGAAGTTTTGCATAAGCTGCCTGGTTAGCCGGGATTGAATCGGCATCATACCCCAGCTTTGACAAGGTTTTCCTCAACTGTTCCGGTGAGGTTTTGGCCGGATTGTAAACAATCGTCGCCATCTTGGTCTCCACATCCAGGGTGGAAGATTTAACGCCTTTCTCAAACGCAAGGCATCCCTCGATCCGGTCCTTGCACATGCCGCATACCGCCGAAGTTTTAATCGCTATCGTATCAATCTTTTTTTGCTGTGCAAAACATGATACCGTAACAAACAACATCAATAATACAATACTAACAGAAACATTCACAATCCTTTTCATAATTTTTAATTTTTAATTTTTAATTACTTGATTATCATTCTAACACCTGCATACACCGTAATCCCCACAATCGGACCCCACGCCATGGAAGCGTCGAAATGGGTGTGATATGGTTTCCAGTACTCGGCAATGGGGTCGCTTTGTCGGAAATTGGTCAGGTTCTCCCCTCCCAGGTATACATCAAAATATTTAAACTTCCTGGTAACCTGGCCCAACAGGTTAAACCAAACGGGTGAAAATCCCGGACGCTGGAGAAAGTCTGGCATTTTCTGCGTATCCGGCAACCTCGCCGGTCCATTGAGCTGCCCGGTAAGGTCAAATTTCCATTTTTCGAACTTTGTCGCATATCCAAGGGAAAGCAATCCTTTATACTGGTTTACCATCGATTTCTGCCGCAACTCACCCCCTTCGGTAACCTTCACATCATTGTACCTGAATGCCGCTGTGATGGTAAACCTTTTCACCGGCGAGAAGGTAAACTGCACCTGGGCGCTGTTGGCATAGGATTTTCCGTTCAGGTTATAGAAAAACAAGGCTGTTGGCAGGCTATCCTGATCAACAATGACCTGTTTCACAAAACTGGTACGGTACGCATCAATGGAAAATTCAGCTTTTTCATTGAACAGGGTGAAATTCCAGGTGAAATTCAAACCATAGTTCCAGGCCTCTTCGTTGCCCAGGTCAGGTGCAAAATAAAGCACACGCTGGCTAACAAAAACCGCGCTGTTTTCGGCCAGCAGGTTTGGTGAACGGTAACCTTTTCCGATTGATGCACGGATGGTGGTGGTTTTGGAGGGATTTACCCGAACATGCAGCCTTGGGGTAAAATAATACCCAAAACGGCTGTTATAATCTCCTCTTACCCCGGCGATCAGGGCGAATTTGCCACAGAGATCATACGTGTATTCGAAGAAAGCGCCTGCATTCCATTCATTCCGGTCAAGGAGATAGGTGAACAGGGAATCACCAACAAGTGTAAAAAGGTCAGCCTTGGTTGCCGTTGAGTCGGGAGGCAGGGTCTGATAACGGTATTTCAGCCTTGTCTGTATATAGTTTTCACTGTAATCGTCCACGAAATAACTGGCACCGGCTGAAATGCGGTGTTTGTTTTCGTTGAACGATGTTGTGAAGATCAGGTTGGCATTGAAGTTCTGTTCATGACCATGGTACAGGTTGATGCCGTAGAATGCATCCTGCACATGGTTGATTCCCGAAAGAATAAGCCCAAGGCTCGACTTTCCTCCGGGACCCATAAAGGTTCCGTTCTTCCAGAATGCTTCAAGCCTGTTTGTTTTCACCCCGATTCCATATTTCTTGGTATCGTTGGTAATTCCTGTGGTATCGGTGTTCCAGGTCCCTTTGTCAAAAGCCATCTGGCCTCCATTGCGATCCTCATACAGGTATTTGATTCCTAACCGGGACACCCACTTACCGGGTATGATATAATCCCACCGGTTCATGGCTGTCAATGTGGTGATTTTGGGTGCATCCATAAACCCATCCGTTGAATCAGGCTGTACAACAACATTCCGGTCAAATTTGTACTGTGACGTAGCTGCATGTAAAAGGAGTGAGGTGCTGAGTTTATCGTTTATCTTTTTTGCAGCATCGGCATTGGCTTCAAACCTCAGATTGCTGTTGCCAAAAAGGTTCAGGAAAAACTTTTCGCTGGTTTCGGGTTTCTTGTACTCAACATTGATCTGACCGGTTACCGATTCATAGCCCTGAACTACTGATGACGTTCCTTTGGCGATTTGGATCGACTCCATCCAGGAGCCAGGAATATAATTCAGACCAAACGGGGTAGCCAATCCCCGGATGAGGGGTACATTCTCGGTCATGATCTGACTATAAATGCCGGATAGCCCCAGGAGTTGGATTTGGCGGGCGCCGGAAAGCGCATCAGAGTATGAAACGTCGACCGAAGCGTTGGTCTCAAAACTTTCGGCAAGGTTGCAACAGGCTGCGCGTTGCAGTTCACCGGTGGTAATAACCGTTGTTTGCCGGGCATTGAGTTTCGAAATAAATGTATTGTCAGGCTTTCCGCTGATCTCCACCTCTTTAAGGTTTTGAACATTGGGAAATAATTCGATTTCAATTGTGCTCTTGTCGGCAGATACCGAAACCGTATCTTTTTTGTAACCCAGCAGACTTACCACAAGCTTACTTTTTTTGCCACCCGACCTGGAAAGGCTGAATTTCCCGTTTTCATTGGTAAAAGTCCCTTTTGTCGTTCCAAGCCAGAACACATTCACACCTGGCAACCCGGCCTTTTGACCTTTGGAATCTTTTTCAACAACCATTCCATTCACCGTTTGAGCCTGGCCAAACCGAACCAAAAAGGTTCCGGTAAATAACATGATACATATTACAATCCAGTGATTTTTCATCATCCTTGTATTAAATTGACATAAAAATAAATGCAAACGGTCATTCGCACTTGATAATCAGCGGAAAGACCTGTCAGGAAAATGAAGGATGAGCTGGGATTTTCATCTGGTGTAAATAGTACACCAGGATTTTTCCAAATAACGGAGGGGAATAAAATTGATAATGAGCCGGCTTCAATAATGGCAGCTCAAAGAGTGGCATTGTATTTAAAGAAACTGAAAAAAGCGGAGGTTGTTCAGAAAAAGTGTTCAGAACTAGTTTTTCCACCTTTTCAGTCAATATTTCCAACTTAAACAAAGTGGAGGTACTTTTGCAACAGGGTGCAGCATCGACATGCTGTGACAATGGATCAGTCGTAAAGGTTTCGTGACTGGCACATGCATACCCTGTTGTTATTTCGTCGTCGCAACACGACGAACCTGAAGAATGAAAAATCTCCGGGTAAAGCGTCACACTTCCATGGTTACTGCTATGACAAAAATGATGAAACACAGACAACCCGGTGGTTCCAAAAAGGAATACCAAAAGCAGAAACAAAATACCGATGCGCTGAACTGTTTTCATCATCTGATTGAGGATGCAAAAGTAATACAAAATTTAACACGGATGATTTGGTGATAAAACAGATTGGATGCGGAAGGAATGTTTATTTCCTTTAATATTGCACTAACATTGACATTTAATACGTAAATCGACAAAAACAAGGATATTATTTTGCCTCTGACCGTTATCCGGCGATTGGATACAGTACCGGAAGCTACTAAGAAAAAGGTTTTAGAAACAACAGAAAAGTATAACGACAAGCTAAATGACCTGACTGCTTTGCTGATAAGCAAGCAGAACGCTTTTCCGACAATATGCATAACATCATTAGCAAATTAAAGTTTCGAAACGAAATTGAAAACCTGGACGATCAAAAATAGCCAAAAGAGAAATAGAACTTACTAATGAATATCGAGAGGCCAAGATAGCGGAGGCGGTAACGGGGAAAATAAATGTAAATTTGTAAAATTATAATGTACAAAAATGGAAGACAGTACTATCTATCCTGCTATATTGCTTGACATGCAAAATCAGGAGGACGAATATCAACAAGATGAAGTAGAAAAGGAACAGATTGATACGGATAATTCGCAACGGTTAATGGAAAAACCATTTGACCCGACTAAAATTAATATTGAAACAAAAACTCCTTCACTTGATACATTAATAAAACGCATTAAAAACAAGTCGGTACAGTTGAATACGGAATCATACTTTCAGCGAAAAGATGATTTGTGGGATGTTGAGCAACAAAGTCGTTTGATTGAGTCAATTTTAATCAGGTTCCCATTGCCTGCGTTCTTTTTTGATGCCACTAATGATAATAATTGGCTCGTGGTGGATGGTTTGCAACGGTTAAGCAGCATTCGTAATTTTTGTATTGAGAAAGACCCAAATAAAAGATTGAAGCTAACCAACCTTGAATTTTTATCACATTTGGATGGAAAAACATGGGATACACTGGGCGAAGATTTACACAGAGTGATAGAAGAATCTCAGGTAGTTATTTATAAAATTATGCCTGGTACACCGACAGATGTGAAGTTCAACATTTTTAAGAGAATCAATACCGGAGGTCTGATTCTGGAGGCCCAGGAAATTCGACATGCTTTATTTCAGGGTAAACCTGCGGTATTTATAGCAGAACTTGCAAAGAATAAAGAGTTTATTAAAGCTACAGACGGTAAAATTAAAACCCATAGAATGCTGGATAGGGATTTTACCAATCGTTTTTTAGGATTTTATTTGTTCGGCTACAAGAATTACACGCCTGATTTGGATACATACATGAGTAAAGCCATGGCCAGTATTAATGATAAAAGCCAAGGTGAACTAAATAAAATAAAAGAAGATTTTACGCAATCTATGAAACTCGCGTTCGACATTTTTGGCAATAAAGCTTTCAGAAAAGTAAACAGGAAAACAAAAAGACTTCCCCCCATTAACAAAGCTTTGTTTGATGCTATTTCCGTTCAGTTTGGCGTATTAAACAGTAAGGAACGGGATGTTTTAAGAAACCACAAAGCAGATTTCAAAAAGGGGCTAAATGAATTACTCAATAAAGATGAATATTTCTTTACATCAGTAACAAGTTCTACAGGCGATAAAAACAAAGTAATCCACCGTCACAGCTCAGTCGAAGATTTAATTAAAAGTATAATCGATCAATAATATGATACAGTCATTAGAATTAAAAAATTTCAAATCCATTAAGAAAAAGCATTTCAAGTTAAGAAACTTGAATATTTTGCTGGGCCTAAATGGGCAAGGTAAATCGTCATTTATCCAATCATTGTTGGTTTTGCGACAATCCGATAAATTGGAGCAAGGTGAATTGAAATTAAATGGAGGTGAAAACGGACTTGTCAATATTGGCACGACCAAAGATGCTTTATATCAATACAGCAAAGCCGAAGGTTTATCAATTCTCCTTCGATTTGGCAATACAGACGCTTACCATATGGAATTTGATTACAAAATCGATGCAGATGTGTTTAATCAAAAATTGAAGAAAAACATTTATGGAGAAAGTGAATTCCGAATCAACAAGGCTCAATCACTTTTTGACACTAATTTCCAGTACCTCAATGCTCAACGGATAGAACCCAAGGCCTTGAATGTTACGAGCTACTCAAATGTTGTAGAGGCAAACTGTATTGGCAAGTATGGGCAATTTACAGCACATTATATTGAATTGAGAGGGAATGAAGATGTACTATTTGATAATCTGCTACACGAAAAATCAAAAACTTTTGATGAGGTTACAAATAAAGAAGTAATAAACAAAACCCTTATCAACCAGATAAATCTTTGGCTTGGTGAAATATCACCAGGCGTTAATGTTCGTACCACAAAAATATCTTCTGATTTTGTCTTACTTGAATATGTTTTTAAACAACCAAATTTCGGGAATACGAATAGGTACAAACCGGAAAACACAGGTTTCGGTATTTCTTATGCTTTACACGTGGTAACAGCTTTATTGTCAGCAAGACCCGGCGAATTGATTATTATTGAAAATCCCGAAAGCCACATTCATCCGCGTGGGCAAGCTGTGTTAGGCAAGCTCATTTCATTATTGGCACATAACGATATTCAGCTCATTATCGAAACCCACAGCGACCACATTCTGAATGGAATAAGAGTCGGAATTAAGGAACAAACGGAATTAAAAGATAAAACGATCCTGTTTTACTTTAAAAAGATTGTAACTGACAACGAACAATATTCTCAAATAACTGATATCAGAATTGATAAAAATGGAACCCTGGAGGAGTATCCTGAAAATTTATTGGATGAGTGGAGTAATCAATTGTCAAAACTTATTTAGTTTATGGAATTATTGTTTAATGAACTGAGTGTCATTACTCCATCGTCCGATAAATACGCTGCAAATGCAAAGATGAAATTGTTCTCAGAAACCGTGGCAGCAGCCAAGTTGAAAGGATTCAGGAATATTCGTTCGCATTATGATTCGCATCAGATTGAACTTGCCGGAGAATATACTCTATTTAACTGGTTAACCAGTAGAGATGTACCAGAATTGTACAGAAATAACTTATATGGCATGTTTGTTCTGCCTTTCATTGATGAAGAAGATGAAGACATAGAAACTAAATATATTGAAGCAAATTTCTTTTTTGAAGACCCTGCAAATGGTATTGCAAGAACAGCTTGTTTAGGGCTGGCATCGGCTTACCTATATGAAACCATTAGTATTGGCCTGCAAAGCCAAAATGCATGGAGGAAGAATATCCTGACAATTTTTATTGAAGCAAATGATACCATTCGATTTGAATCTGTTAACAACGTATATTCAAAAGATTGTTTTGATAACACAATTATCAGTGATTTTGTTGAGCAATCAGGGAATGTTGTTTTGCAGGAATCTCTTTTGGCCCCCAATGATAAAGATATCCATATAGCTGATCACCATGGGAAAGATGAATTAAAATCTCTTTGGAATAAACTCAAAAACAATCCCTATGTTGTTGCGGGTCGTTCAACGGATTGGGGTGGCAGAAGATTCATAAGAAAATTTGACAGAAATGGAGTAGTAGAAATCGTCCTTGTTGCTAGCGAAAGGGAATATGCCTTATGGGTGCAAACGACTGGAAGAAGCCTGAGGGAAACTAAAGCAATTGCTGACGCTTTAAGAGATAGATTCGAATAATATTATAAGTTACGTCACCATTCAGAATGCTCAGATCACCTTCACTACAATAATCCCCAAATTGTCAACAATGCGGCAATCCACTTTTTATGTTTGACCAACATGTCTAAATTATTTTGTGGCACAAAAGAATTGGATATCTCCACCCCGGTGGTGATGGGGATCCTCAACCTTACTCCTGACTCATTTTTCGATGGCGGGAAATTTCTGAGTCCTGATAATCAACTGCATCAGGTGGAAAAGATGCTGAAAGATGGAGCATCCATCATCGATGTAGGAGCCGTATCGACCCGACCCGGCGCTGCTGAGGTGGATGAGCCGGAAGAACTCCGGCGCCTGCTGCCAGCTATCAAATCAATTCTGGAAAATTTTCCCGGGTGTATATTATCAGTTGACACCTATCGCCCCAACGTTGCGCAAGCAGCTGTGGAACATGGCGCAGCCATGATCAATGATATTTATGGCGGACGTTACAGGGAAGGCATGTTAGAAACAGTGGCCGCCATGGGTGTGCCTTATATCCTGATGCACATGAAAGGCAGTCCGGCAAATATGCAACATGATCCAACCTATTCAAATGTGGTTGCGGAGGTTGTCTATTTCTTTGAAAATCAACTACAGAAATGCCGGGAGATTGGATTACATCAGGTTATCATCGACCCCGGATTTGGTTTTGGCAAAACAGTTGAACAAAATTTCGAATTGCTTGCCCGACTGGAAGAATTCAAATCAACCGGTGCCCCGATTTTAGTTGGGCTTTCACGTAAATCCATGATCAACAGACTTTTGACCATCAAGGCATCTGAAGCGCTCAATGGTACAACGGTCCTCAATACCATCGCACTAATGAAAGGCGCCGATATCCTGAGAGTACATGATGTGAAAGAAGCGATGGAAACGATAAAGTTGGTAAAAATGCTTGGATAGAAAAAAATGTTAACTTTGAGAAGGTATTATTTTTTATGCACCCTTAAACCTTAGCTAAAATGAAAAATCAAACGCTGTTTACGGAAAGAATCCAATCAAGCCTTATGGCTACCGCGAAAATCAGAAAGCAATTGTTTTTCAACCTGTTTGTTGCCCTGTTGTTGGTTAGTTTAGTCGATTGCAAAAAAAAGGTGAGCCCTATCACCTGCAATCTTGTTGCGGCATCCAATCAGCCTTCAGTACCAATGAACATTACATACACCGCTGTGCGAACCGGTGACGGAGTTATTTCATCATTAACCTACGTGTCGGAAACCGGAACAGTTACGGTGACCAATCCCAATTTGCCATGGACCATCACTGTGCCAATCAGTGCCGGCATCAATGTAACCATGTCGGCATCAGGAACTGCAACAAACGGCAGCCTGAATATTTCATACGACGGGACAAGCGGAGGTTCTACCATTCATGCCAGTGATTATTGCTCGCAGGAATCAAACTAGGCAGTATTTAATCAATCAGGGTGGGTAAAGATGTTTCTCTAGAGGAAAGGATGTACCTTTGCCATCTGATTTCATGCACGTGACACGTGTCACGAAAACTTAACATTTGATTCTTCTTTATGCTGTTGGTTGGGCTTTTTTCTCTCAGGGTGGTAGATGTTATTGACATCATCCTCTTTGCGATACTTTTATACGAAATTTACAATCTTGTAAAGGGCACTGCGGCTATCCGGATTTTTATCGGAATGATTGCTGTCTACCTGGTGTGGAGGGTTGTAAAAGCGTTGCAGATGCAACTCCTCACCGAAATTTTAGGCCAGTTTATCAGTGTCGGGGTTATCGCCCTGATTGTGGTATTCCAGCCGGAAATACGACAGGTTCTTCTCATGGTTGGCAACTCAAAGATCATTAAAAATCAAAGGAAACGTTTCCTGTTCTGGCAATTTAAGATCAACAATCCGGTTAACCTTAACATTGATAAAATTGTTAAAGCATGTCAGAAAATGGCAGAGACCAAAACCGGCGCCCTCATTGTTATCGCCCAGCAAAATGAACTTGTTCAATACATTGCAACCGGTCAGGCTGTGGATGCTAAAATTTCCGAGGTCATTCTGGAAACCATCTTCTTTAAAAACAGTCCGCTGCATGATGGCGCTGTCATTATCATGGGCGACCAGATCAGGGCAGCACGCTGTATTCTTCCGGTATCGAACAAGGCAACGATTCCTCCCTTTTATGGATTGCGCCATCGTGCCGGTGTGGGAATAACCGAAAAATCAGATGCCATTGCCATCATCGTATCTGAAGAGCGGGGCGATATTGCTTATTGCTATGAAGGGAAACTATATGAAAGTGTCAGTCCGAGTGACCTGTCGACTTTCCTGGAGAGTTTGTTTAAATAATACAACCTCAGAGAAATTAATGTCGCTTTCGTTTAACGATGCTTTTTAGAAATTTTGACAGCGGCCATGGAATCTGCAACCCTTGTACTGTCAGCTTTCTTTTTTGCTTCGAATTCTCTTACCAGCATCTCCGGAGTTTTGCCAAGATTCATCAACGCCATTTTGGCATCCTTTGTAAAATCGTCGTTGGGATATTTTTCAATGAACAGAAGATAAATCTCGCGAGCCTTATCGATGTCCTGCATTACATTTTCATAGACAAAAGCCTTGAAAAACAAACACAGGGATGCCTTGGGTTTGTCGGGATAATCTTTCAGATACTGATCGAACAGGGCAAGAGCCTTGGGTCCATTGCCTGAATTCATCACGATGTTGGCAGCTTTAAACAAATAAACAGGCGCCAGCGAATCTTTTGGGTTGTCTTTGATAAAAACCTC
>JBAXFM010000113.1:0-14998 GCA_037139855.1 Bacteroidota bacterium | reverse complement strand
TTGCCGGGTTTACCGATCCTCAAATCATTAACGAGATAGTTTCAATCTAATGGAAACAGAAGTAAAAGATCAACTTGTAAGCATTGAAAAGCCCGAACTGATTGCCCCTCCCAACTGGGAACCGGTGATCATGGGTATTCTCTGCAACTGGTGTTCCTATGCCGGATCTGACCTCACGGGAACTTCCCGGATTCAGTATCCGCCCAACATCCGCATCATCCGTGTGCCGTGTTCATCGCGGGTTGATCCGTGGTTTTTGATTAAATCATTGCAGACCACAGCCGATGGCGTGCTTGTTTCGGGATGTCATCCGGGCGACTGCCATTACATCAGCGGAAATTATTTTGCCCGCCGTCGCTTTCTGGTTACCAAGAAGTTGCTGAATTTTGTGGGATTTCATGAAAACAGGGTACAATTTTCCTGGGTTTCTGCTGCGGAAGGCCCCAAATTTGCCAAGGTGGTGAACAAGGTGACTGAAGATATCAAGAAACTCGGTCCGCTTCATTTGTATAAAAAAGAAAATTTCGAGAAGAAATGAACTACACGAAACAGATCCAGGACATCGTGGCAAAGTTGTTTGCTGAAGGAAAGATCGACGTTTTCGTTGGTTACCGTGTGAACGGTTTCGACGACAACCAGGTGCCTGTGCTGATCACCGATCCGCAGGATGTTTCCAAACTGGTGTTCACCGACAAATCGGTTTTCAACCTTGTGAATTACCTCAAGAGCGATCACACCCGCAGAAAGCGTGTAGGGCTTGTTGTGAAAGGATGCGACAGCCGTGCACTGAACCTGATGCTCACCGAAAACCAGGTGAAACGTGAAAACCTTTACGTGATTGGTATATGCTGCGAAGGCGTGGTGGATGATGCCGGACAAAAGATGCAGAATTGCGTTGAGTGTGTGGTTCCTGATGCAGTGGTGAGTGATGAGTTGCTGGGTACCCCCTCTAACATTGGAATGAAGCCCTATGTGGTGAACACAGATATCGCCGCCCTTGCATTAAAACCGCTGACAGAGCGTGCTTCCTACTTCGAAGAGGTGTTCGAAAACTGCATCCGTTGCAATGCCTGCCGCCATTCGTGCCCCTTGTGCTACTGTGCCAAATGCTGCATCGACCAGGAAACCGCCACACTTTACAATGGTGCAAATACCACATCCGCAGCATTTCATGCCCTGATGACATGGTCACTGCATCTCGCGGGTCGTTGTGTCGATTGCCGCAACTGTGAAAAAGCCTGTCCCAGTCATTTACCGCTGCATTTACTGCACAAGCAGAATGAAAGCGTGATTTATGAGAACTTCCAGGAGCATCTGGCCGGGGTTATCCCTGAAGACCGGGGTGCGTTCTATAAATACAGTCTGAAAGATCCCGATGATTTTATCATGTAATCCGAATTGAACCTTATGAGCGTTGAAACATTTGTTACCGATAAAGCCGGCTTGCAAAAATTCTATGAGGCTATCATGGCGAGTCATGAAACGTATGCCCCGGTAGAGAAATTCGGCAAATTTGATTTTAAACGGGTGACCCGGCTTTCGGAATGTGATCCCGAATCACCCATTGCGACGACACAGAGCATCAAGTCCCTGTTTTTCCCCCGGTCGGCTAAAGTCATGAAATACGTTGCCACGAGCGCCGGAACTGACGTATCGGAGGTGGATGAAGATCCACTGGCCGGAAAGAGAGTGATCCTTGGCGCAAAACATTGCGATGCCCGTGCCCTACAGGTACTTGATAAAGTGTACAACTGGGATTACATCGACACCGATTACCAGAAACGCCGTAACAATACCGTGGTCATTTCCACCCGCTGTGACAAAGCTGATACCCATTGTTTCTGCACTTCACTCGATTATGATGTGGAGAACCTCGATGCACTCGATGTGTTGGTCGTCAATGGACCTGAGGGGAAGATCTATATCAAGGCAAGAACTGCCAAAGGAGAGACCTTTCTGACAGAATTGAATAATGAATATCGAATATCGAATGGCGAATATCGAATGGCAGAAGATGAAGCAGCTATTGAGATTAAAAAACAATTTGAGTCTTTTGCTGGTTCCTTTCGCCTGAAGATGGATTACAAGGAGGTTAATGCAAGACTATCCAAGATCTTCGATACCCCGGAATTTGAAAATGTTTCGGGTAATTGCGTGAGTTGTAACACTTGTGCGTTTGTTTGTCCCACCTGCCATTGCTTTAAGATTTCTGATGAAAAAGTGAAAGATACCGGCGTTCGCTACAAGAGCTATGACTCCTGTAACAACGGCTATTTTACCCTTATGGCCGGCGGTCATAATCCCCGTCCGGTTAAATATCGCCGGTGGAGGCAACGCGCCATGCATAAGTTTGTTTATTACAAGGAGCGCTTTGGCGAAAATCTCTGTGTAGGATGCGGCAAATGCACCATTGCCTGCCCGGTGAATATCAGCATTTTTGAAGTTGTTAACCAGGTTGCTGATGGACATTAATGCGCTAATGTGCTGATGTGCTGATGTGCTGATGCAAAATAATTCAATAATTCAATAATTCAATAATTCCCAGATGGAACAGCTTTTAGTACCCATGATCTGTAAGGTTGACAAAGTCATCCAGGAAACACCGGATATCCGCACCTATCGCCTGAAGTTCAGGGAGGAAGGGCTGTTGGAAACATTCACCTTTTTACCGGGTCAGTTTGTGGAATTTTCTCTGCTGGGTTCAGGGGAGTGTACCTTCTGCATTGCTTCCTCGGCTACCCGGAAAGGCTATTTCGACTGTTCCATTAAAAAGGCCGGCGTTGTTACTGCTGATATTCATACAAGCCTTGAAGAGGGCGATGAAGTGGGTATCCGCGGGCCATTCGGAAACTGGTTCCCCCTGGAAGATATCAAAGGGAAAAACCTTTTATTTGTTGGTGGTGGCATCGGCCTGGCTCCATTGCGTTCGCTCATACAATACTGCATCGACAACCGCAGCGATTACAAGGATTTCACCATCCTGTATGGCGCCCGCACGTCAGCCGATATGTGTTACAAAGATGAAATCAAAGAGTGGCAGGATGACAAGAGCCTGAAGATTGTCCTCACCATTGATAAACCTGAAGAAAGCTGGACCACCAATGTGGGCGTTGTTCCTAAAATTCTCGAAGAGGTAGTGAAGCCTGTGATTGAAAACACCAAGGTGATCACTTGCGGGCCTCCTATCATGATCAAATACACCATCCAGTCACTTCTCAAACTTGGTTTCGCCGACAAAGACATCATCACCACCCTGGAAATGAAGATGCAGTGCGGCCTCGGAAAATGCGGACGTTGCAACATCGGATCAACTTATGTGTGTAAAGATGGACCGGTGTTTACCAATGAGCAGTTGAAAAATCTGCCTGACGAGTTTTAAATTTTTTCAGTGGCCTCTGTGTCTACTCAGTGATCTCTGTGTAATAATGGCATCACAGAGATCACAGAGAAGGCACAGAGTTACACAGAGATTATATTCTATATCTTCTAATACCGTTTTTAAGCAGGGTCACATTGAAGTTGATCAGAAGACCGATGCTTTTATGTGCAAATTTCATATGGGTCAGTACCTGCGCTTCGTGAACCGTGTGAATTGCGTCGACGGTTTTTAATTCAACAATCACGGTATTTTCGACCAGAATGTCTATCCTGTAACCGTAATCCAATCTGATTTCCTTGTAAACTACAGCCACTGGTTTCTGTCTTTCAACCTTCAACCCGGCATTTTGCAGTTCGTAAACAAGACATTCCTCATAGGCCGATTCCAACAGGCCTGGCCCCAGGTGTTTATGCACTTCGATTGCACAACCAATAATTTTTTCAGTAATCTGGTTAATGTCCATAATTTTTTAGTTTTTCTCTGTGTAACTCTGTGGTTCTCCGTGCTCTCTGTGTAATGTTATATCACAGAGAGCACAGAGGAGCCACAGAGGGGGTTAATGTTAAATTATTTTGTACTTGTATATAATATGTACTTGCATTTAATGCTTAATCGGAAAAACAGAAAAAGGTAATACATGATCGGAATAAAAAATTGATTTTTTCCTCAAATGGTCCTTTACAATTATCAAGATCTAAATATCTTTGTCTTTATGAAAGCAATAACCCTTTCACACTCCAAATGCTAAGTTCTATGAAACTCAAAATTCTTCTTCCGGTCTTGTTACTGTTTATTTGTCAGATTGCCTCCAGCCAGGAAAACACAAAGCTTGTAACCAAAGACAATACCCTGCTTGTAACAAAGGATACCACAATTGTAACGACTAAACCTCCTGTAAAGGCAGAGCGTCGCTGGGGTGACGGCGGAGTTGGGATTGGGATTGATTATGGCGGTTTGATCGGGGCAAAAGCAACTTTTTACCCGATTCCTTATATGGGGATTTTTGCTGCCGGAGGATGGGAACTCATTGCCCTGGGCTGGAATGTAGGCGTTCTCGGACGGATCATTCCTGCCGATGGAAAACATGCCGCCCGGCCTTACCTGAAGGTGATGTATGGTGTAAACGGAGCTACCAAAGTCGACGGGAAGAGTAGCTATGATCAGCTTTTTTATGGAGTTACCGTGGGGGTGGGGCTGGAAACCAGGTTTGGCAAACACAGGAAAAGCGGGATTAATCTCGACCTCAATGTTCCTTTCCGTTCACCGGAATTTTATGATCAGATCAACCAGATGAAAAATGACCCGCAAATAAAAATGACTAATTCACCCCTCCCGATATCTTTCTCTATTGGGTATAATGTGGAGTTTTAAAGCATTCCATTTTAAGTAAAGAACGCCTACATCTTCCCAAACGCTTTAAACAACTGTCCAAAAAGATTCAATGCATCAGTCACAACCTGTTCGTTTTCCACCGGAATTTTCAGATAAGTTTTGCCGGAGGCAGGGTCTTTGTCAACGAGGGATGAAACCAGTTTTTGGGTTGCTTCAGGAGAGGAGAAGGTTTTGGCCAGACCACTTAAAAAGCCCAGTCCTCCTGCAATGAGTGCTGCCGGATCAGGCGCATCGGTTGAAACTGATTTCCGGGAAACACTTTCTTCCGGTTCCGATGTGGGAACATCATCATCACCGGGAATATCTGCACTTTCTTCTTGCTTTTCGTTGTAATCCGGGTTCTCCTGTACTGAAGTGAAAAGGTCCAACTCTTCTGTTTCAGCTTCGATATCTGTGGGGATTTGAATAAGCGGAGCAGCATCGGCAGAAGGCATGGTGGTAATTCCCTCCACGGTTTTCATGAATTCGCGGAACTTGTCTTCACCCAGGAATATCGAATCTTCGCCATCATTCAGGATGCCATCGAACAAGGAGCTTTTAAAATTCAGAACCCCGATCATACGGTGTTCAATGGTGCCGGTTGAGACAAAATTAATGACCGATACTTTCTTTTGCTGGCCATAACGGTGAACCCGTCCGATACGTTGTTCCAGTACAGCCGGGTTCCACGGGATGTCAAGATTGATGATCATGGAAGCAGATTGAAGATTCAATCCCGTACTTCCGGCATCGGTGGATAAAAACACACGACAGGATGGATCGGAGTTAAAATGGTCAAATAATTCTTTGCGATTTCGGCTTGGAACATTCCCATTGAGGTACCGGTAGCCGATATGCCGTTCATCAAGTTCGCGGGCAACCAACCGTGTCATCCGCTCCCACTGGCTGAAAACGACAACTTTCTCCTCATTACCGTCGAGGTACTCATCAAGAATATTCATCAACTCCCCTATTTTGGTATCGTACCGTGTTTGCTGATCCAGAATATAGGTGCTGTCGCATACCATGCGCATGAGATTGAGATTGATCATCAGGCGCTGGCGGTCCTTTTCATTTAAAAAACCCATGTGTTTCCATTTGTTGACGAGCCTGGCCACCAAATCGCTGAATTCGATGTGCAGTTCCATCTGTTGTTCGGTCATGGTAACAAACAAAGTTTTATCCATCCGTTCGGGAAGTTGAGCCATGACCTCCTTTTTGGTGCGGCGAATCATGATGTCAGAAAGTTTCCGGGTTATTTCATGCAGGTGTTTATAACCAACCACACGACCGGTTTCGTTTTTCACCTGATAATAGTCGAGGAACTGATAATAGGGTCCCAGTTTAAATGGATCAACAAACTGAATAATGGAATAGAGATCTTCAAGTTTGTTTTCGAGGGGTGTTCCGGTAAGCACCAGGGCGTATGGAGAACGAACCTTTTTAACGCTCTGGGCTATTTTCGTTTTCCAGTTTTTGATCCGCTGTGCCTCATCAAGAATCACGAGATCAAATTCAACAGCATTGATCGCATGAAGATCATGGCTCAGGGTGTGATACGATACAATTTTATAAAAAGCGGTTGATTCATATTGCCCCAGACGGAGATGCGGAAGGCCTTCAATTACCTGCACCGCAGAAGTTGTAAATCTCTGTATTTCAGATTGCCACTGATATTTGAGGGAAGTGGGACAGATGATCAATACACTGGAAACCCCGGTTTCATTTTTCAGAACTTCTGCCACACCGATTGCCTGGATGGTTTTGCCAAGACCCATTTCATCGGCGATGAGGCTGCGACCGGCTTTCGCGGCAAACAGAATTCCTTGTTGCTGATACGGGAACAATTGTGTGGACATGATTCCATGCAGTTCCTCCCCTGTTGGATAGCGTTCATCAACCCACCCGTGTCTTTGTTTCTTTTCCCTTGACTCGAGAATGAATTCAAGCGCATCTTCATAACAACGAAAATCGGGATCGATGGATGCTGCCTTTGATTGAAACTGTTCAAAATTGGCAAAGCCGAAGGGCGTCAGTTTCATCTCCTTGTCAAAATATTTCCAGGCCATGTTCTTGAATCTGATCAAGTTATCGGTTCCGATTCTGAGTTTGATCTGGCGTTCTTTGCCATATTGCAGATAAACGGAAGTGTAAGGCGGTGTGTGGCCTTTATGTAGCAAAGCGGCAAGTCGTGGTGTTGACTGGATTTTTTGCAAAACAGCCTCAATATGCTTACAGGTTCCAAGGTGGTTGGTTTTAAAATCGAGGCAGGAGCAAAAGTTCATCACTTGTTCATTGTTCCTGATTGCAACCTTGTAGGTGTTTTTTGTTTCGGGGTTGTACACGGAATAATCGCTGAACACCTGGTGCCCATCGAGTTTTTTTATACCAAAACTTTTATCGGACACAAACTGTTTTCGCAGGGCAACCTGCCAGGCTTCAAGCGACAGATTTGTTGGTTTGCGATGATATGGAACGGTTTCGGTTTTTTTTTCGGGTTTCTTTTTTTCGGTTGTTTTGCTTTTCTTTTGTTGCATAATGGTTGTATTATTTGACAAACTCCCTGAATCCCTCCGCAAAACTCTTGCATTCGAACTCAATTATTGCATATTGAGCCATACCAAGGATGACATATGGATCATTTTTCATGATTTCGAGCGCCTCTGTCTTACTGGCTGCGTTCATCAGGATGAATCCTCCGGTACGTGGAATTTGCGGGCCGGAACAGATGGTAATCCCTTTTGCATAAAGGTTTTTCAAAAAGGCACGGTGTGCTTCGAGGTGTTTGTCAACCTCTTCAAGGGGCTTCAGATAAACAGAATGGATGGCGAACATGTGTAGTGAGTTTAAAGCAAAATTAGCATTTAATGCGAAAACCTTATAATTTTGTATTATGAAAACGTACACGAGAAATATTGTAGTTTACACGGCAGTCCTTCTGATTTGTCCTGTAGCTTCCTTTAGTCAGAAAAAAAATATCCCTGCGGCTGAAAAAGCAAGGATGCATCATGAAGTGATCGATCAGCCATATCTTGCACCACGGCCGGATTTGAAAAAAACATCCCCGGCATATAAGTTTAGTGGAACCGGCTTTTTTACTTCCCAGGTCAATGTCGATGCAAATGGCGAGAACATACTCTGGGATGCGGCGAATGAACCATCTATTGCGGTTGATCCGACCAATCCCAACAACATGGTGATCGGCTGGCGTCAGTTTGATGACGTAACCAACAACTTCAGGCAGGCAGGATTTGGTTATTCATCGGATGGAGGTGTTACATGGACTTTCCCGGGCGTGATCAATCCTGGTGTATTCCGGTCAGACCCCGTTCTCGATTTTGATGCATCTGGCAATTTTTATTATAACAGTCTTACAACCTACACCGGGGCTTACACCTGCAATGTGTATAAAAGCAGCAATGGTGGCGCCACCTGGGATTTTGGGACCGAAGCCCACGGCGGCGACAAGCAATGGATGGCCATTGACCGTACCGACGGTCCGGGCGGCGGGAACATTTATTCCGCCTGGAACTCCAGTTACAGTTCATGCTCCCCGGGATTTTTTACCCGCTCAGCCGATGCCGGCGCCACTTATGAAGATTGTGTAGAGGTTGACGGGAATCCATTCTGGGGCACGATGATCGTTGGGCCAACGGGCGAACTCTATATCGGAGGCGCCGGATCATTTGATGGTGTTCAGGTGGTAAAATCCACCAATGCACAAATACCGGGATCCATGATCAACTGGAATTATGCAACCGCGGTTGATATGGATGGATATGTTGTTGGAAGTGATCCAATCAACCCTGTGGGTATTCTTGGTCAGGTAGATGTTGACGTTGATCGTTCGAACGGGCCGGGCCGAGGCAACGTTTATGTGCTGTGTTCCATGGCCCGAAACTCGGTTTTTGATCCTGCCGATGTGATGTTTGCAAAAAGTACCGACGGCGGGGCCTCCTTTGGTTCCCCGCAAAGGCTCAATACTGATAACAGCACTACGAATTATCAATGGTTTGGGACCATGTCGGTTGCGCCAAACGGACGTATTGATGTAATCTGGCTTGACACCCGGGATGATGTTGTTGGTGGATATTTATCCTCGCTCTATTATTGTTATTCCGATGATCAGGGAGAATCCTGGTCGATCAACAAAAGGCTTTCCGATCAGTTCGATCCATCGGTGGGTTATCCGCAACAGGCCAAAATGGGAGATTACTTCGATATGGTTTCGGATAATGCAGGGGCACATCTGGCATGGGCCAATACGCTGAACGGGGAAGAGGATGTTTATTATACACACATTATCCCAACGATTGTTGGCTTGAATGAAAATCAGGATTACCAAAATCTGTTATCGCTGGCAGCTTCGCCCAATCCTTTTAAAGATCATTCCACTATCACATATCAAATTCCACACGACGGCAATGTAAAGGTTTCAATTTGCAACCTTTATGGCGCTGAACTCCGCACCCTGGTTGAAAAAACACAGGCAGCCGGCACATACAAGGTGAACTTTTCTGATGAGAACCTCCCGGCAGGATTTTATTTGTGCCGGTTATCATTCGGAACTCAAACCCAAACGATCAGGTTGATCAGGTTGAAATAAACCTGTTTAATGTTTCCCTGACAACGAAATTTGTTTCATGATCCTGCTGCTGGCCTGGATATCGATGGAATCGGACAATTGCATGCTTGTACTGAGCATTCCTGCCGTTCCAAGTTTCAGGGTTCCTTTACCGGCAACGGATAGTGTCATGTGGTTGATGAAATTACCGCTGTCGAGCACAATATACTGGGAATGAAGATCGTCCAGGCATGAAAGTGTGAGATCATTCAATCTGCAATGAATTATGCTCAGCGGATAGACATTGTTGACTGATAGATGGAGGGATGGTTGTTTGAAATTCCGGATGTATGTATTTCTGGTATTATCGAGGATAATCATTTTCAGGTTCGGGCAGGTGATCAGATAGACACCTTCTCTGGTATCTGAAAAGCCGGTGAGTTCCATTACCAGTTTATCATATTCCATGTGACTTTTCATCTGGTTACGGAGTATCGGGTCCATCTGTATGGAACAGTCCTTCCCCTGCACCAGTGTAAGCCCGATAAGTCCTTTGCCCCTGATTTCAATAGAGGAGAAGACGGGCAATTGTTGCCAGATGAGCTTAGACCTGATCATGACGGAACGGGTATTCATGGCATAGGACGACAGCCTGCCGGCAGCATGATCGCTGATGGCAATGGCTGCAATCCATTGAAAAACGGCAGACCAGGCAATCATCAATCCGACCACCCCCATGAGAATGATGTTACTTTTTTTCATTTTATTTGCTTTACATAAGTTTCGTAATACTGCTCCAGTTCTTCCGGGGTGATCTCCAGCATGATCATCCTTCGGAATAATTCGGGAAGGTCGTTTTTAAGGAATGATTCCCGGCGAAATTCCCGGATTTGTTCACGGGCGTTGATGGTCACATATGTTCCGATTCCACGCCTGTTAACGATGATCTCCTTTTGCTGCAGGTGCTCATACGCCCGCATCACCGTGTTGGGATTGACCTGCAGTGCCATCGCCAGCTCACGCACAGAGGGAACCTTCTCCTCCGTTTTCCATGACCCGGTAAGGATTTGATCCATGACGAATTCTGTGATCTGTAGCCAGATGGCATTTTTTTCGTTGAACTCCATGCCCTGTCTCGTTATATTTTCCGTTCTTTAAGGCTGTACCATGCCGCCAGATATAATCCGGCAGCGATGAACAGGTAAACAATCCTGTTGGCCGTATAGACCCACGCCTGTAGGTTAAATTGCTCCATTACCTGCTTTCCCTTTTGAAGGGAAACCGGATAATACCCGACCGGACCGCCTGTCATAAAATTGGTGTAATTGAATGCCAGCCGATGTGATAAGTTTGGCAGGATCAGGGTATTCATCATAATAACAAATGAGAAAATAAATACCACTGCTAAGGCCCCAATCAAAAACTGATGTTTTTTAAAACGGGCGGCAATGGTCATAAACAGAGGTTGAAGGACAAAATATGCAAGAAAGGTGTTTAGCGTAATCCTGTTGAAAGAGTCGTCAAGAAAGCGAAAAAATATCATATCAGCTATCGGAATCGACGGATGAAAGAGATGAAGAAAGAGCAGCCCGATGGGGAAATAAAAAAGGATAAAACATGGAATAAATAAAACGACACTAAAAAAAACAACTGCCAGGAATTTCTCCAGTTGTGTTGCGGGCAAAAGCAGATTGTATGAGGCCTGGCTGAAATCTGACCATTTACCGTAAAAGTTTGCTGTAATCAGGCATCCGGATAAGCAAAGCACTATAGGGGAGAGTAAAAAGATCAAAACAACGTTGTCCTGTACAATATCCAAATAGATCAGGAACAGGCTAACCACTCCCATAATAACCAGGAATAGTTTGCGGTTTTCTCCGAGGTGAAGAATGATCAGCCGCCAGAAGCGATTCATTGAAAATTCAGTATTCATAGCGTTTGTTTTAAGAAAATAATGGTGTTGCCTGGTTTACGGAGGCAATGGCGGAATTGAACAGGGTTTCCAGGTCAACCCGGTCGGGTTCCTCATCTTCTACAGGCTGGCTCCTGATAATCCGACCCAGATCAAGGATGAGTACATGGTCGATCAGACTTTGCAGGTCGCGCACCTGATGCGTGGAGATGAGGATGATCCGGTCTTCGCTAAAAGCGCCTGCCAGCATGCTGCGAAAGGTGGCCTTGGAAGGAATGTCGAGCCCGTTGGTGGGTTCGTCCAGAAACAGATAGCGTGTGTTGCAGGCCAGGGCAAAGGCGATCATCACCTTTTTTTTCTGACCATACGACAGTTTTGCGAGTTTCTGATCATAATCAACCTCAAATTGTTTCACCATCGAACGGAAACCGGCCTCGCTGAAGGCTGGATAAAATCCGGCATACAGGCTTAGTAGTTTTGCCGGGCTGCCTGCCGGGAGGTACACCTCCTCGGGGAGGAAAAACAACTCCTGCAGGTACTCGGGTTTCCGCTCTCCGGGGGTATTTTCACCGGCCAGAATGGCACCTTCCATTGGGAATGTCAATCCGCAGATTAGTTTCAGCAGGGTGGTTTTCCCAGCGCCGTTTTTTCCCAGGAGGCCATAAATATGTCCTGGAGTCAGCGAAAGGTCAAGATGTTCGAAAAGGAGATTTTTTTTTGAATACCGAAAGGTGAGATCTGTGATTGTGATCATGTATGGGTGTATTAATATAATAGTACACTGCAAATATAATACACCAATACACAGAAGTCAAGAGAAATTTTCAGAAATTTCAGATAAGAATATCTTTCCTCCTGTAAATCAGTGCTGAGGCCATGATCAGCAATCCCGTCGTTCCCAGGAAGACCGCCATGCGTAGAAATTCAATGCCATAGGAAGGCGAAAGCACATCGATGTTAACCCATTTGAAAGGGCTTAAGTAGCCGAAATTTCCGTCAACACCCGACATCCGCGAGATGGTATACAGGAAATAGAGAACCATGACCAGGCCGACACATGCAGAGGTGATCGGTTTAGCCCGTTTCATCATCACGGAAATCAGGAGTCCAAGGGCTCCGAAAAGGAGGTTTAACAGAAGGGTGTAGCATGAAATCACTATAAATGGTTCAAGGTTGAACGCGCCTTTTTTGTAAATCATGATAGAAATATACCCGATCAGGGTAGCCAGGATATTCAGGAGGGTGATATTCAGGAATGCAACGGATAGTTTGGTAGTGAATATTTCCCTTCGGGAAATGGGACGCGACATCAGATATTCAGCGGTTTTCCCATATTCTTCTTTGAGCAGGATGTTGGAGGACAACACAATGGAATAAATGCTTCCGAGGAGCATCATGTATATAAGATTGTTGGCGGTATAGAATCCCAGCACAGAGAAAATGTCGCTGATGTTGGAAAAGCCCCTCATTTTCATTGCCATGGCTGGCACCAGTTGTACCATACCCGCAATTTGCTGCTGATATTGTAAAACAGTGCGGAAAAACGACATGGTGAAGAAGATCAGTAATCCGATCACCGCTGACCATAGCAGGAGGCTTCTGACGTTCCTGCGCATTTCCATATAAAAAAGGATTCTGTTCATGCGGTGTTCAATTATTTGTAATAATGAAGAAAAATTTCCTCCAGGGATGGTTCCTCGATAGAGAGGTTGTTGAGTGATTCCCCGGCGAGTTTTTCAACCAGCACATTGATGTCTCCGGAATAGAGAAACGACAGGTTTTTACCTGCATCTGATTCCACCGGGCCGATGCCTGCAAGTCCAAGTTGTGAAATAGTGCCGGATTCGGTTAGTTGCACTCTTACTTTTTTCAACTGTTTTTTCCGCAGAGAGGCGATCTCTTCAACGTTTACAATATTCCCGTCCTTAACGATGCCCACGGTTTTGCAGAATACCTGCACCTCGCTAAGGGTATGCGATGAAAAAAAAACAGTGGTTCCCTGCTCGTTCTCTTCGTGCAGCAGATCAAAAAAACGCGACTGGATCAGCGGATCGAGCCCCGAAGTGGGCTCATCGAGGATCAGCAGTTCTGGTTGGTGAATCATTGCCTGTATGATCGACACTTTCTTTTTGTTGCCCATAGACAGTTCAGGTATCTTCCTTCCGGGGCTGAGATCGAAAAGGTCAAGGAGGTAGCCGATGCGTTTGTTGTGGTTATGTGCATCATACATTGCGGCGCCGAACCTTAGAAATTCCAATACCGTCATCCGGTCGTACATGTTTGCGTCGGACGGTACATAACCGGTGCGGCTTCGGATTTTTTTCGAATCTTTTACTACGTCAAGTCCGAAGATGGTGGCACTTCCCGAGGTTGGAAAAATAAGGTTCAACAGAATGCGGATGGTGGTTGATTTTCCGGCGCCATTTGGACCAATAAAGCCGAAGATGTCGCCCTGCCGAATTTTCAGGCTGAGGTCGCCGATGCCCCGCGAACGGCCATAGGATTTGGTAAGATGGTTTATTTCAATGATGTTCATGCCAGGTTGAGATCATAATCAACTGGCGGTAAAGTTACGCTATTCTTCAAACCTTTATGGGCAGAAACTTACCAGAATAAAATCTCCCATGACATTGAGAATTTGTCCGGGATTTACGGTCAGGGTTACTCCGGGGTCGATCCGCAGATCCTTACAAACCGCACCGGGAGTACGAATCGTCGGATTATTGACTGAATAAGCCAATTTCACGTTTTCGGTGGCTGTAGGTATGTCATCCGTTGACCAGTTTGTGGGTTCATCCCAGAAAGAATTAGTTCCGCCAAGCCATGTCGTATAGATTTTCAGCGTGAATTCGTTTGCCCCGATATCAGGCGGATTTTCCCTTGTGAATCCATCCTTGTCTGCCGTGATGCCGGGGACGCAGACTCCCCTGTTATCCAGCTCTTCAGGTCCCGTACAGTGCAGGTCTGTCGCAGAAACAAAGACAGGTTCAATGGAAACGGAGTTCAGATCCTGCCACATATAGAATGACCGCTGCCAGCCGGTAAAGTCCAGGTTTGAGCTCCCGTACCCGTTTGATCCCAGTTGGTTCGGATCGTATGAATACAGGTCATTGTGATTGCTCCCGAATAAGTATGGGTTGCCGACGCCAATTGCATAATTCCCGTTTGGTGAGACAGGGGAGGTAAAATGAAGATTGTTGTACAAGATGTTGTTCCTTAGATGGGTTGCTACATTGCCCGGTCTGTTGAAACAAAAGGTCGAACTGTGGTTCAATCTGGTCGAAGTTGACCACAGACTGACCGAATTATAATAGTATTCGTTGACACTCCCCGCCGCAGATACATCCAGGATTCCGGTAATAGCGTAATGTAACCTGAATGAATAGGAACCGGAAGAATGTTCCAGGGAGATCATGTTGTTGTAGATCAATCCTGTTCCGGTTGACTTGACGTATATGCCCTCCACGCTGTCGACCGTGCCGGGATAATCATCCCCGGTGATGAACAGGCCATAGAGGGAATTGCCATTCACCGTTGGATGCTCTCCGCAAACCTGGATCCCGGTTATTTTCGGTGTGGATGGGACATAGGGAGGAACAGGGCATTGCGGCCCTGAATTAAGATGCAGTTTGTAAATTTTATTGTTGCTGATTTCGCAATCGGGGCCCAGGAAGGTTCCATTGAGATTGGTCCCGATCCCCGCCATCATTACGCCGTTCCCCCACACAGCATCGGTGGTAATATTGGCTATGAGATTATTCTTTATTTTAAC
>JBAXFM010000112.1:0-15005 GCA_037139855.1 Bacteroidota bacterium | reverse complement strand
ATCACCGCAAAATCCAAATCCGGAAAACCTCCACCCCAGTCATGAGCAACGCAAATATTTTAACATTTGACATTTGCATTTTGACATTTGACATTTAAATCAGGGCTGTTGCAATGCACGCAACACTGATCTTCACACGTGGAATTATATTCAAAGCCTGAATGCACGATTCAAGTGTTGCGCCGGTGGTAATAACATCATCAACCAGAATGAAGTGTTGCCCTTCCCAGCGTTCGGGATGATTCACCATGAAAATTTCTTTCACGTTCTGATATCGGCTGAATCTCGATTTTCTGGTTTGTGTTTCGGTTGCTTTTGTGCGGACAAGCAAGTGTTTGTTTACCGGAATGTTCATGGAACCAGCCAGACCGATGGCAAATTGTTCACTTTGATTATAGCCGCGCTGCATGTATTTTTTTTTATGAAGCGGAACAGGGATGATTGCATCGGCAGCATTGAAATGGGGGGCATATTTTAATAACCCGCCATATTGATCACCCAGGTAAATCCCGATATCTTTTCTTCCCTTGTATTTGAGCTGATGCACCAGTCGCTGGACCTTGCTTCCTTTGTTGAAATAGAGAAAAGCAACGCCGGTTTCGATATTTACTCTTCCACGGAATAGTCGTGTAACCGGATTTTCAGGATCATGATGGAAGTTCGTTTTCGGGAGATGATATTCACAGAAATGGCAAATGCCCTCTTCGTTTTTCCAGAGGCTGTTACCGCATGCAGCACAGATTCGCGGAAAGATGAGGGAAATGAAGTCGCTGATATAGATCATAACGTTTGTTTATGCTTAATCGGAAAATTTCAAAAAGGTAATACATCCGGGAGCTGTTATTTTTCAACAATCGGCAAGAATTGGAAAAAATCATGTAGGTTTGATTAAATTTTCAAGGGGAATGAAATCTCTTCCATTGCTTGATATCCAGGACCTGGCTGTTGCCTTTACTTCCGATCATCGCGAACTAACCGTAGTTGATCACATATCCTTCAGTCTCAATGAATCGGAAACCCTGGCGGTGGTTGGGGAATCGGGCTCAGGCAAGACGGTATCGGCCCTGGCAGTTTTAAAACTGATTCCATCTCCGCCGGGGAATATTAACAGCGGAAAAATTATATTTCAAAACGAAGAGGGAAAGGCCATTGACCTGTTAAATCTTGATGAACGGACCATGCAAAAGATCAGGGGACGTTCGGTTTCCATGATATTCCAGGAGCCCATGACCTCTTTGAACCCGGTGTTTACCTGTGGCAACCAGGTGATGGAAAGTTTGAGGGTTCACCTTGCATATACCAAAAAACAGGCATATGCGAAAGTGATCGACCTCTTTAATGAAGTCATGCTTCCGAGGCCGGCGGAAGTTTTCAACGCCTATCCGCACCAGCTTTCCGGCGGACAGAAACAGCGGGTGATGATTGCCATGGCGATATCATGCAATCCGGCAGTTCTGATCGCCGATGAACCAACCACGGCCCTGGATGTAACCGTTCAGAAAACCATTCTCGCCCTGATGAAAAACCTGCAGGTATCCCGGAAAATGAGTATCCTGTTTATCACCCACGATTTAGGTATTGTGGCGGGTTTTGCCGACCGGGTTCTGGTGATGAATAAAGGTAAAATTGTGGAGGAGGGCACAGTTGACAATATTTTTCAAAATCCCCAACATCCATATACCCGTGGATTGCTTGCATGCAGGCCACCGCTCAATGTGCGGCTGAACCGTTTACCGACAATTGAAAAATACATGGTGGATGAACGGGTTGAATCAGAAGGTATTATAACCCCGGTGCAACGTCGGATTGACCATGAAATGCTTTACGCCCGTGAACCCATCCTGAGCGTTGAAAAACTCAGCAAGCAATTCGGATCATTTGCTGCCCTCGAAAATGCAAACTTTCTGGTATATCCGGGCGAAACACTAGGTATTGTCGGAGAATCGGGAAGCGGAAAAACCACCCTCGCCAGGGTGGTGCTGGAGCTTATCCCCGCCACCGCCGGAAGAATTATCTATCAGGGACAGGACATTACCAAACTGACCGCCGGGAATCTTAAAAAACTACGCAAGGATCTTCAGATCATTTTCCAGGATCCATATTCTTCCCTGAATCCACGGCTGGCGATTGGTCCGGCCATTCAGGAGCCTATGAAAGTTCATGGGTTGCATACCAATGAACAGGGCAGAAAAGCCAGGGTGATGGATTTACTTGAGAAGGTGGGATTAAAACCGGATCATTATTTCCGGTATCCGCATGAGTTTTCGGGTGGTCAGCGGCAACGGATCTGCATCGCCCGCGCGCTGGCAGTTGAACCGCGGCTGATTATCTGCGACGAGTCGGTTTCGGCGCTCGATGTTTCCATCCAGGCGCAGGTATTGAATTTGCTGAATGATTTGAAAAAGGATTTCGGACTCACGTATATTTTTATCTCCCATGATTTGTCGGTGGTTAAATTTATGTCGGACCGTCTGATCGTGATGCGAAACGGCAAAATAGAGGAGATGGGAGAGGCGGATGAGGTATATGCGAATCCAAAGTCGGAATACACGAGGATGCTGCTGGAGGCGATACCGGGAAATAAATGACGAATGACAAATGACGAATGGACAAATGGGCAGGCGGGTAAGTGGACGGGAAATAGACACAGTGGAGAAAGCTCCGGAGGAGCTTCATTTTGATAGCATTTTGGAAGTAAACCCGGTTTACCGCGCCGTAGGTGCGGGATTATGATAGGGCAAAATCACCCAATAACAATTTTATTATTGAACAGATGGCAAAGAAAAAGAGTTTAAGCGGCAGCGAGAAGAACACGTTTGTAAAATCAGTGCTGGATGTTTTTCAGAACAATCCATACAGCAGTTTCAATTATAAGCAGGTAGCCGGAAGGCTTGGCATCAAAGACCGGGCAAGCAAGGATCTGATCAGCCTGATCATCGGGCAACTATTTAAGAACCAGGAACTCGCCATGAGTAAAAGGGGAAAATACCAGATCAACCAGGAAAGTCCCCGGTTTGCCAAGGAGGTGATTACAACCATCACCGGGACTGTTGACATGAAGCAAACCGGAAAAGCCTATGTGATTCCGGAAGATAAATCGGAAGATGTTTTCATTGCCGCCACCAATACGAATCATGCGCTGCATGGCGACAAGGTAAAGGTTTTCATCTTTCCGCGGCGGAAAGGGCATAAGCTGGAGGGCGAAATTGCTGAAATTATCAGGCGGAACAAAAAGCAATTCGTCGGAACGATCGAGACATCCAAGAATTTTGCATTTCTCAAGCCTGATAATGCCACCATGCCGGTTGATATCTTTATTCCTATTTCAAAACTGAACGGGGCCAAGAACGGGCAAAAAGTGGTGGTGGTTATCACGGAATGGCCTGCCCAGTCGGCCAACCCTTTCGGGGAAGTAAAAGAGGTACTCGGAAAGCCCGGAGACAACCGGGTGGAAATGCAGTCTATTCTGGCTGAAATCGATTTTCCGCTATCTTTTTCACCAAAGGCAGAAAAGGAGGCAGCTTCATTTCCGGATGCGATACCGGAGGCTGAGATCAGTACACGCAGGGACTTCAGGCAAATTTTCACCATTACCATTGACCCCGAAGATGCCAAGGATTTTGACGATGCCATTTCATGGAGACCTCTGGAAAATGGCCACTGGGAAATCGGCGTACATATTGCCGATGTGTCTTATTATGTAAAGCCGGGATCGGCCATTGACGAGGAAGCGATTGAACGGGGAACCTCCGTTTATATGGTGGGCCGAACCATTCCGATGCTGCCGGAACGCTTGTCGAACGGATTGTGTTCCCTGAAGCAGGGGGAGGATCGTTTGTGTTTTTCGGCCGTATTTGAAATGGACGAAAAGGCAAAAATTTATTCAGAATGGTTTGGCAAAACGGTGATCAAATCAAACCGGAGGTTTTCGTACGACGAGGTTCAGACAATCATTGACTCGGGAACAGGGGAGTATGCCGGAGAAATCGCCATATTGAACAAAGTAGCGCTAAAATTGCGGGATGATCGTTTCCAGAAGGGTTCGTTTAATTTTGAAACCCAGGAGGTGCGGTTTAAGCTGGATGACCTTGGACGACCCTTGAGCATTTATTTGCGGGAGATGAAAGATGCCAACAAACTGATCGAGGATTTCATGTTGCTGGCAAACCGGAAAGTGGCTGAATCAATAGGTAAAAAGAGAGAAAATCAAACAGTGAAAACCTTTGTTTACCGGGTTCACGACACGCCCAATCCTGAAAAGCTGGAAAATTTCACCCAGTTTGTGGAGCGGCTCGGTTATAAAATCAAGATCAGTTCCAAAAAATCGCTGGCTGACTCTTTTAATAAATTATTCAACGACATCAAAGGCACCGGCACCGAAACCATGATTGAAACCATTGCCATCCGAACGATGTCGAAAGCCTATTATTCGACCAACAACATCGGCCATTACGGGCTGGCGTTTCCCTTTTATTCCCATTTCACATCACCCATCCGTCGTTATCCCGACCTGATGGTGCACCGGCTGTTGTTTGACTACATGCACAACGCCCCATCGGTTTCGAAAGAGGTGTACGAACCCATGTGTGAACATGCCTCGGAAATGGAGCGCCGGGCGGTTGACGCCGAGCGGATGTCGGTGAAATACAAACAGGCAGAATACATGCTTGATAAAGTGGGACAACAGTTTGATGCACTCATTTCGGGGGTGAGCAAGTGGGGTATTTTCGCAGAAATTATCGGAACCAAATGCGAAGGAATGATCCGGCTGCGCGACCTGGAAGATGATTACTATTATCTGGATGAAGAAAATTACCAGATCATCGGTCAACGGCATGGTAACCGGTTTAAACTGGGAGATAAACTCAAAATCAGGGTTAAACGCATTGACCTTGCCCGCAAACAAATGGATTATGACTGGATTTCCTGATGACGGCTCCGGTGATTTTAAATTTGTAATAGTTATATTTGCCTCATAAAAAATCAAATATGAAGAAGGATAATCTTGTGATATTGTTAAGCTGCGTTATTGCGCTCTTTTTGCAACTGTGGTCACCTTTCCGTCTGGCGGCACAATCCCGTGACATCACCCTCACCATTCACCTGCGGGGCGTTTATGAAAGTAAAATCAGCCTTTTATCTATGGCAGGGTCGAAAATATTCAAGCCAATTATCGAGAAGCCGGGGATTAAAGATGGGGAAACAACCACGCTTTCTATTTCGAAAGAATACCTGCCAGGGGAGTTTGTTATCCGGTTTGATTATAAAGAAAATGAGACCAGCACACCTTACCCGTCTGAGAAAAACATCTATGCCTATGAACAGAATCTGGAACTTTGGGTAAGTCCGAAATATTGCAACAATGGGGATAGCACCCGGTTTCAATCGGGGGAAAAGGAAAATTCAGCTTTTGTCAGTTTTTCTAAAGAAAACAGTAAGAAAAAGGAAAAACTGGGCTTGCTGCAGAATTTTTTAATGAATTATGATGACACTGAATCAGGGTTTTACAAGCAAGGCACCAAGGAATTTGAAGAACGGCGGTCAACCTATAACCAATGGCTTAAAATCAAAGTAAAAGAGGACAAATCACTGTTTGTAAGTTCTATGTATAATTATCAATATGTACCTCAGATACCCTGGCAGGGCAGTGAAACCGACCGGATTAAAAGTCTTATTGACCACTATTTCGATGGCATTGATTTTAAGGACCCATTGTTGATCAAAACCTCTCAGTTGAACAAATGGATGGACGGTTATGTAAACCTTTATGGCCAGCTATCCACTACCACTGCCTTGCGTGATTCATTGTTCCCATTGGCGGGTAAAGTTGCCATAGAGAAAGCAAAACAGGGGAATCCGCTGATTTATGGCTGGATGGTGGATTATTTCTACCGGGGATACGAGTCAAATGCCATCGATGCCGGTATGAAAGTGTTGCAACCGTACCTGGATGACCCAAACTGCCTCACCTCCAAAAGGCAGGAAATTGAACGCCGGTTGAAAGGGATGGAGACCCTTGTGGCCGGAAGCAAGGCCCCTGACATTTCCCTGAAAGACCCGGAAGGCAATCTTTTCGAGTTGAACAAGTTTGAAACACAGAGCAAATATATCCTGCTCCTTTTTTGGTCGGCAGATTGCAGCCATTGCGTGGAAACGGTTGATAAACTGTATCCCTGGCAGCGGCAGGCAGAGGTACAGCAAAAAATCAGTGTTGTGGCCATCAGCCTGGATGAAACCGAAACGGAAGTGAAGGCCTGGGATTTGAAAATCAAAGCGCTCACAGGATGGAAACACCTGCGTGCCCCCGAAGGCGTGCGCAGCAAAGTTGCTGCCGATTATTATGTTCTGGCCACCCCGGTGATGGTGTTACTGGATGCAAAAACCATGAAAATCGTTGCTTCACCCAACACCCTGGAGGAGTTAAAGAAAGCCATGCCCTGATCAAAACTTAATCATCAGGAACCTAATAAGGAAACAGCATGATTTATGCTTCTGAAGCCGATATCGTACCATTTTTGAAAGGCCTTGTGCAAAGCCTGCAACCGTATACACAGGCTAACAAGGTTCACCTTTCCTATTCATCCGGCATAAAAAAGCAGGTTGTTCAATACCAGCCTTTTTTATTATCCCAATCCCTGGTTCAGCTAATCTGTAACATTATCAATTTGCTGCCCCCAAAAAGCAAAATTATGATGCATCTGCTGAATAGTCCCGATAACAAAAACGTACTGATAGAAATAGAAAACACTAACATTAACCTTATCCAGGTTAACGAAGTCAATGCACAAACAACCTATTTATTTACGGGATATCCATTAACCGACGGCACATTGTACCGGCTGATTCTTCCGTTGAACCAGCAAACCGCCTCCCAAAATCAGCCACTGCAGACAAATCCATCCACCTATACCCTTCCCCAATTTTACCGGGAAATTCAAAAACGGCTGCATACGCATTTCACCCAGGCCGAAAAACTCATCGCGACGCTGGAACAGAACCGGCCACAGGAAGCGGCATTCATGCAAAAGATAAATACGCTTATCAAGGTAAACCTGGAGAATGAGCATTTTGATTCCAATGCTTTATGTAAGTCAATGTCAATGAGCAGAACACAATTGTTTCGCAGGTTAAAGTCCCTGATCCATCAGGCTCCCGCCATATATATAAAAACCATCCGGCTGCAAAGGGCAAAAGAGATGCTGGAAACTTCGGATTTCACAGTCAGTGAAATAGCCTATAAAACCGGGTTCCAAACGGTAAGCCATTTCACCAAGATTTTTAAAAAGCAATACGGGATACAACCCTCTGTTTTTCGTCGTGCCAATAATTCTGCAACAAATGAATAACAAATTGCAACAAACGGACTAACACTACCCTATTTTTCGTAGGTATCTTTGCTAAAAAAAACAACATGGAAAAGAACAGAGAAAACAAGGAATTTATCATCCGCTATATCAATGCCCTAAGCGGTGTAACCAAAACACGGGAACTGATGCTGGAGTATATTACAGATGAAGAGCTGCTGGGGCACATTGCTTTTTTCGACACCGTATTTCCAAAGTATGAAATGTTTATTGATGATATCACGGCCGAAGGCGACCGTGTGGTACTCAGGGCACGGGTAAAAGGTGTTCATGAAGGAGAATTTAATGGCATCCAGCCTACCCATCGTAACGTTGAGTTTCCCTTTGTGGTTAGCTATGATATCGAAAACGGGAAAATCGTTCATCACTGGCTTCTTGCGGATTCCATGATATTAATGGAACAGCTGGGCGTAATAAACAAGTCCGTATAATCCCATCAATTTCCTGTTACGGAATTCACATTCCTGTCATTAAAATTTAATTATCGTTCCTGGTTTAAGCCGAAAATGTTTAAAACGGTTTAATCAACGGGCAAGGACAATGATGTGTTCTGGTCAGGAATAATTTATTTTATTGTGTAAAATATAACAACTTGACATAGGGCAATTAACACTGTATATTGCATTATTTTAAACATTTATATACCAAAATATCCTTTAAAAAACACGAAAAGTGCATGAGGACAATTTACAAACTTTTCATCGTACTGGGTTTCATTTTAGCCATTCCGGGTATTAAATCCATTTGCCAGATAAGCATCAACACTGATGGCAGCCAGCCAGATCCTTCAGCTATGCTGGAGGTGAAATCAACCAGCGGGGGTCTTCTTCCACCCCGGATGACCACCATGCAGATGAATGGCATTTCATCCCCGGCAGCAGGTTTAATGGTGTATAATACCACGCTCAACTCAATCTGTTGGTTTAATGGTACATCCTGGGATATCTATGTTAATCATGACGGCCAGAGCTGTGGTACAGTTCTTTACGGAGGGAAGACCTACCATTCGGTAACCATCGGCATGCAGTGCTGGATGAATGAAAACCTGAACGCCGGTACCGTCATCCAGACAAACCAGGACCAGTCGAACAACGGGGTTGTCGAAAAATATTGTTACGGAAATGATCCGGCCAACTGCGATGTATATGGTGGTCTGTATCAATGGAATGAGGTGTTAAATTACACACCGGCGAGCAACTCCAACCCCGGCGGCCGGCAGGGGATATGTCCACCGGGCTGGCATGTGCCTTCGGATGCGGAATTCTGCCAGTTGGAAACCTATGTTGATGCGACTGTCAGTAGCGTTAATGGGGGGTTTTTTGTCGGAACAGATGCCGGCGGAAAACTGAAGGAAACCGGAACCGGTCATTGGTATAGCCCCAATACCGGTGCAACAAATGCCTTTGGTTTTACCGCCCTTCCGGGTGGGTTCTACGGGAGTGGAGATGGTTTCAGCCATCTCAATTTTGAAGCATGTTTCTGGACATCGACGGAATTTACAGCCACTTTTGCATTGTTCCATGCCATGTTCTGGGTTTATGCACAAGGATACATGGCCAACACCGATAAAATGGTCGCTTTCTCTGTCCGTTGCTGCAAAGATTAATCAGGGCATGCCACCAAACACAATGCTAAAAGGAAGAAAAAGGGAAACATAAAAGTTTAACAGGAACAAAATCAACAAAGTATGAAAATTATCTTCTCACTTTTTATTCTGACTCTTTTCCATAGCAGTTTATTGTTTTCCCAGATAGCGGTCAGCAATGATGGCAGCCAGCCTGATAATTCGGCAATGCTCGAGGTGAAATCAACCGACAGGGGACTGTTACTACCCAGGATGACCAACACGCAGATGAATGCCATTCCATCTCCAGCAGCCGGGTTAATGGTTTTTAATACAACGCTGAATTTACTTTACTGGTTTAACGGCACTTCCTGGGACATGGGTGGAAACCGCGATGGAAAAAGTTGCGGCACTGTAACCTACGGGGGAAAGACCTATAACTCGGTGATCATCGGGGTCCAGTGCTGGATGACCGAAAACCTGAACATCGGCACCGCCATCCCCGGAAGTCAGAACCAGGCCGACAACGGGGTCATCGAAAAGTATTGCGCGTATGACAACCAGCCCAACTGTGACACTTACGGGGGGGTGTATCAATGGAGTGAAATGATGAATTACACCGGATCGAGCACGTCCAACCCAAGCGGCCGCCAGGGGATTTGCCCATCCGGCTGGCATGTGCCCTCGGATGCAGAATTTTGCCAGGTTGAATCGTATCTGGATGCAACGGTCCTGTGCGGCAGCACGGGTTGGCGTGGAACGGATGGAGGAGGAAAGATGAAAGAAACAGGAAACGGGTACTGGACAATCCCAAACGCCGGTGCAACGAACGCCAGTGGTTTCAAGGCCCTTCCGGGCGGTGACAGAGGCAGTAGCGGAAGTTTCTACGATCTCAGATACTATGCATATTTCTGGTCTGCTACAGGAACCAAGACAGGAAACGCGTGGTATCGCGCCATGAGTTTCGACAACGCACAGGTTGACCGGCATGCCCTCAGTGAGAATTACGGGTTTTCGATCCGCTGCTGCAAGGATTAATAATCATATCAACGCCGCTAACGTAAGCTAAAATAATCCGGGGCCTCTGGCCCATAAATATGAACCATAAACATGAATCCATGAAAAGAAACAGTAAAATTAAGGACTCAGCGATTTGCGCCGTCCTTTTCCTATGTGCAGCGGGGCAATCCCCGGCCGGGGCCGAAAACGTAATCACCAGCGGAACCACCTTCAAAGTAACAGCAGGAACCTCGGTGGTATCGTCACAAACCCTGGTGGTTAAAAGCGGGGCAACCCTTGACAACGCCGGAATGCTGATTCTGAAAATGGGTCTCACCAATGAAAATGCCTTGCCGAATTCCATCGGATCCGGAACGGCTGAATTTTCGGGAACGGCCGGTCAAACGATCACTGGCCAGAACATCATTCAGAACCTCACGGCAAACAATGCCGCAGGGATTGCCGTTGGCGGGAATACCGCGGTAAACGGCGTTCTTACTTTGACCAGCGGCAAAGTTGCCCTCGGCTCAAGCAATCTGCTTCTGGGGCCAACTGCCACCGTTTCTGGCACACCTTCGGCAACCGTGATGATCATCGTAACCGGTTCGGGGGAACTTCGCAAAAGTTTTCCGGCAGGCTATACCGGTGCTTTCACCTACCCGGTTGGGGATGATACCGGCACCCCGGAGTATTCGCCGGTCACGCTGACCTTCACCGGGGGAACTTTTTCGCCGGGCAATTATGCCGGCGTAAGCCTGAAGAATACGGCCTATCCCGACCCGAACATCACCGGGAATTACCTGAACCGTTACTGGACGATCACCCAAAACGGCATGGCGAACCTTGCCTGCAGTGGGTTATTTCACTATACTGCCGCAGATGTAACCGGGAATGAAAGCGTAATTTCCTGTGCCAAAGTAAATCCTGCCCCCTGGGTCACCTTTGCCTTAACCAATGCAGCAACCCACCAGTTAACCGCCCAGGGAATTGTTTCGTCCGGTTCTTTTACCGGAGTGAAAAGCACCACTCCCCCTGCAAACCAGGAACTGGCGAACATCACCCTCCCAAACGGAACGACCACCTGTTATGATGCCACACAAGTACTTACCGTTGCCGGGAATGGAAACACATTCCTGGTTGAAAATGGCGGAAGTGTCACATTTGTAGCCGGCAGCCGGATAAGCATGCTTGCAGGAGCAAAAGTAAACAGTGGTGGTTATCTTCACGGGTACATCACGACAAATGGAACATACTGCGGATCTCCATCTAATCCACTCGTTGCCAGTGGCTTGCAAAAGGATGATGCGCTTGGAGTTGAAACAGTGGTAAAAAATCAGTTTATCAGGATTTATCCGAACCCCACTGCAGATATTGTCATTGTTGAGTTGCTTGGAACGGATGCAACTGTCGGCGCCAATGTAACCGTTTACAGCATGCAGGGCAGCCTGCTCCTGAAAAAAACACTGAACGGCGAATCTAAATTGCAGTTCTCCCTTTCGGGCAGGCCGGTTGGTGTGTACATGGTTCATGTGCAATCGGGCGAACGGTCGGAAATAGCGAAAGTTATTAAAAACTAAATGAGTTATGAATAAACTACATTTTATCATTGGAATGCTTCTGTTGAACAGCAGTCTATTGTTTTCACAGGTAGCCGTAAACAACGATGGCAGCCAACCGGATCCTTCGGCCATGCTCGATGTGAAATCAACAGCAAAGGGCGCGTTGTTGCCCAGGATGACTCAAATGGAGATATCGTTGATCGTAAATCCTGCCAACGGACTGGTGGTGTTTTGCACCACCGATAATAAATTTTACACCTATGTGGCAAGCACCTATACCTGGAAGGAGATTTTGTACGGGAACGGAACCATTGAGAAATTTAACTGCGGTTCCCCCATCACCATCAACCATGTGGAAGGAACGGTAGCCCCTGTTTCAAAAACGGTTACCTATGGCACAGTTGACAATATCCCCGGCGAACCATCGAAATGCTGGATCACCAGCAACCTGGGTTCCGACAACCAGGCAACCGCCGTGTATGATGCCACCGAAGCCTCAGCAGGATGGTACTGGCAGTTTAACAGCAAGCAGGGGTTCAAACATGATGGTTCAATCCGAACACCCAATATCATGTGGATAGTCAGCACAGTTGAAAATTCTGAATGGACTGTAGCCAACGACCCATGTATCATCGAGTTAGGCGCCTCATGGCATATCCCGACTTTCACAGAGTGGTATGATGTTGACAATACCGGAGGCTGGACTAAGTGGACTGGCCCATGGAACTCCGACCTGAAACTTCATGCTGCCTCATACCTGTTCTTCGAAGATGGTTCCCTGCCCGAGCGCGGCCGTGACGGCTACTATTGGAGCAGTTCGCAATTTGATGCCGCAAGCGGATGGTACCTGGCCTTCAACAGTAATTACTGTGGCATTAACTATGGTAGCAAGGCGAGTGGCTTCTCCATCCGATGCCTTAGCAATTATTGAATCATGCTTCCGGCACACCGGTTGATGTTATACAAATAAATTAAAAGATTCATATATGAAAAAAGGATTCAGGTTTTGCTGTATTATTTTGTTTTTCTCCAGCTCATTGTTTGCGCAGGTAGCCGTCAACAGCGATGGAGCTGCTCCTGACAATTCCGCTTTGCTCGATGTAAAATCGAACACCAAAGGCGCCTTGTTGCCCCGGATGACACAAACCCAGATATCGTTGATCGTAAATCCGGCCAACGGACTGATTGTATTCTGCACCACCGACAACAAGTTTTACGCATACATTTCCGCGGCGAACGCATGGAGAGAAATCCTATATGGCGGTGGTACACTTGTACAATTTTCATGCGGTTCCACCTTCACCATCAACCATACAGCAGGAAACGTTGCGCCGGTTTCCAAAACGGTAACCTATGGCACAGTTACAAACATCCCCGGCGAACCATCGAAATGCTGGATCACCAGCAATCTGGGAGCCAACCATGAGGCAAAGGCTGTTGATGACGCAAGCGAAGCCTCGGCAGGCTGGTATTGGCAGTTTAACCGTAAACAGGGGTATAAACATGATGGCTCAACCCGCACACCAAATACCACATGGATTACAAGCATCAGTGAAAATGACAACTGGAAAACAGCCAACGATCCATGTACCATTGAGCTGGGCACCTCCTGGCATATCCCGGCATATACCGAATGGTATAATGTTGACAATACCGGCGGGTGGACTAAATGGACCGGCCCCTGGGAGTCCGGTTTAAAACTACACGCTGCCGGGTACCTGAGGGGCCCCGATGCTTCACTGGGCTATCGCGGCTTAAACGGCACCTACTATAGTAATTCGCAGTACAATAACACTAACGGCTGGTACCTGAACTTCCTCATTGGGGAAAGCAGCGTGACCAACTATAGCAAGGCCTACGGCTTCTCCGTCCGCTGCCTCAGGGATGGCGGGACTGCTTTGGTTCCACCTACCGTTACCACTTCTCCGGTGAGCAACATAGCCCCGACTACTGCCACCAGTGGAGGGAATATTACTTCCGACGGTGGTGGCGCCGTTACAGCCCGCGGCGTTTGCCTGAGCGCATCCCCAAATCCTACAATTACCGGAAACCATACTGCCGATGGCAGCGGTACTGGTGTTTTTATCAGCAATTTAGTTGGTATGACTCCCAACACGGTATATTATATCCGGGCGTATGCTACCAACTGCGCCGGAACATCTTACGGAAATGAGCTAACACTTACAACCCTGCCTTTTTCCTGCGGTTTACCAATCACTGTTAACCATGTGGCAGGAGTTGTTGCGCCGGTTTCCAAAAATGCTACCTACGGTACGGTGACCAACATCCCGGGAGAACTCACAAAATGCTGGATAACCAGCAACCTGGGCGCCGACCACCAGGCAACGGCCGTAAACGATACAACAGAGGCATCGGCAGGCTGGTACTGGCAGTTTAACCACAAACAGGGATTCAAACACAATGGTACAAACAGGACACCAAACACCCTCTGGATTTCGGTCATCAGTGAAAATTCTAACTGGGTTTCAGGTAACGACCCCTGCAGCCTTGAACTTGGCAGTGGCTGGCGAATACCAACATATTCCGAATGGAGTAATGTGTTTGTAGCTGGAGGGTGGTTAGTAGGTGGCTATTTTACCTCAGGATTAAAGATACACTTAGCCGGAGACCTGGAATATACCAATGGATCGCTGGCCGGTCGCGGTTCAATCGGCGTATACCACACCAGCACACAATACGATGACACCCAAAGTTATGAACTCTTTTTGGTACTTGAACTTAGCGGCATAAACAACTCATACAAAACATATGGATCCCCTCTCCGATGCATCAGAAATTAATGGGTAATTTGAACCTTTGCAGGTCAACTTGAATACCTGGTTTTAATCCATCAAAAAATTGAATAATGAAAAAAATAATGTGTTTTATAGTGTTGGTCATGGTCATAAGCATGACAATGCATGCACAGGTAACGATTAATACCGATGGCAGCGCCCCTGACAACACTGCAATGCTCGACGTAAAATCGACAAATAAAGGTATATTGCTTCCCCGGATGACCCAGGCGCAGATTTTTGCTATTGCAAACCCGGCAAATGGATTGGTGGTGTTCAATACCACCGATAATAAGTTTTACACCTATATTGCAGGTTCAGGTCTCTGGAAGGAAATCCTTTATGGATCTTCATCGATCACGGCAAGTTGCGGGTCTTTTACCATTAACCATGTGGCAGGAATCGTGGCGCCGGTTGACAAAACAGTTACCTATGGCACGGTGACCGGCATCGCCGGAGAACCTTCAAAATGCTGGATCACCCGAAACCTCGGCGCCAGTCATCAGGCAACGGCTATTGAAGACACCTCGGAGGCTTCGGCAGGCTGGTATTGGCAGTTTAACCGCAAACAGGGGTATAAAAGTACTCAAACAACCGTTACCCCATTCTGGACGATAACCGACATCAATGAAAACTCCGATTGGGCTGTTGGCAATGATCCCTGTAACATAGAACTTGGCGGGGGCTGGAGAATTCCAACTATTACGGAATGGGAAAATGTGAT
>JBAXFM010000111.1:0-15236 GCA_037139855.1 Bacteroidota bacterium | reverse complement strand
ACATTGGCCGGTACCCGGCTGTCGGAACAACCAATGTATAGAAAATGGGGTTTCTGATCACTGGCCAGCCTGGTGAAAAAATTTTCATCGGAGGCCAGTTTACTCTGCACCCAGGCTTTGTTGTTTTCGAATATCTGAAGGTATGAGTCCATTGGGGATGTAAATTTGAGTAAAAGTATGTAATTTTCACTATCTTTATCCACAAAAAATCCGATGCATAAATACATCCGCCTCCCGCTCCTTCTTTGTTGCCTCTTCCTTATGATCATTTCACAAACAATGGCCGGGCCGGGAGACACGACTACCGTGCAAACCTTCAGCTTCGGCTCACCGCAGGAAGCCAGATTTCTTTTCCCCGACAATTCGCACCGGTGGAGCAAAATCCTGATGGAATATACGCTTAAATGCAACCCGGCCCAAAGCCCTGCCTGCGGAGAATGGGATTACCTCACCTATACCTATCTGTACAAACATACCGGGAAATGGGATTCCACCCGATATACCCATGCCAATTACACCTTGAACGGACAAACGCCTGATTCACTGATGTACATGAATGGCGGATCATGGGCTTATCTGCCCTATTTCGAATATTTCAATCAAACCCTGCCAACTTCAAAGGCTCTGGCTGGTGACAGTATTAATACCAACCACTATTTTTTTAGCAATGATGCTGCCGATTCAAGAACTCAATTCATTTATACTTCCGGGGAACTTACCCAGGCCGGTCTCCTGCCAGGGGAAGTTACCGGGCTCCGGTTTAAATTTTCAGAAATTGGCAGTACGCTTGATAAACTCCGTATCAGGATAAAAAATACCACTTCAGATTCACTGAGCCCGGTAAACATTGAAAGTTCCGGGTTTACCGAAGTGCTTTTACGGGATTGGAAATTTGTGGCAACCGGCTGGCAGGTAATCCCTCTCACCTACCCATTCATATGGGATGGAACATCGAACATCCTTGTAGACCTCAGCTATGAAAAGCGGTTGCCGGGCGGACTGAATGTGACTTATTCCGGAATTCCCGGTCATACTTCTGTTATCAGTGGTGCTGTTGAGGATGGATTTCTGAAATTCAGGGATATGGATCATGTAGATGTTCCGGCGTCTGTTTTTTCATCACTCGACAGCGAAGTAACCGTGGCTTTATGGCAATATGGAGATCCGCTGCTTCAACCAGAGGACAACAGCATTTTCGAAGGGTTCGACAGTGCAGGGCGCAGGGTACTGAATGTGCATCTGCCATGGAGCAATGGCCGGGTTTACTGGGATGCCGGCCGTGATTCAACCGGGTACGACCGGATCAACCAAGTGGTTTCGGACCCAACGAAATACCGTGGAAAATGGAATCACTGGGCTTTCACAAAAGATGCCAGGAAAGGCCGGATGAAAATCTACCTGAACGGGCAGCTTTGGTTTAACCAGGGTTCCCGTTACCGTACATTTGAAGGAATAAAAACCTTCAGAATTGGCAGCGATGGTTCGGGTACCTCCAACTTCTATGATGGCTTCATTGACGAATTTTCGATATGGAACAAGGTTTTGAGCGATACAGCCATTCGCGCGTTTATGTACCAGGATATATCAGGCACTCATCCTGATTATCAGCATCTGCTGGCCTATTATCAGTTCAATTCCCAGGATGGGTTTACCGCATATGATGCGTCGCCGGGAGGACATGATGCAACCCTGGTTGGATTTCCCGAATGGCAAAATTATAAGGGAAAAGATCTTTTCAGGAATTTCAGTCCGCTGAACGTTCGCCCTTGTATAGTATTGGAACAGGGGAATTATAATCCCGCCACCCTTGATTCGACATTCAAAATTGATACGGTTGCCAAATCCCCCATCATGATTGTACTTTACGGCGATACGGTTCATCCATACCTGCCAACGGATTCCCTTGCAAAATACCCGGCATGGTATTCCAATTACCTTTATAATGCCCAGGGGCAAGCCGTCGACTCAACACTTGTAACTCCGGACGGGATTATGCACAAAAAAGATTACGTCTATTATGGCAAGCCATTTGAACTCCTTGAACAGTTTGAACTAGCCAGGTATATCACCCCTTATGGTAATAACCTAAGCCTGGGTGATGGCTGGACGTGGATGTACGACCTCACTGATTATGCATCATTGCTGCACGATTCGGTTCATCTTTCGGCAGGAAACTGGCAGGAGTTACTTGACATGAAGTTCAGGATGATCGAGGGAATCCCGCCCAGGGATGTTCTGGGGATACAAAATATTTACAAGGGAAACCATGGTTATGCCGATGAATCACAACATAACCTGCCCCCGGTCACGGTTAAAATTGAACCAAATGTCCGCAATGCCCGTTTAAAGATGCGCATTACCGGCCATGGTTTTGGCGGAAACCTTGATTGTTCGGAGTTTTGCTCTCGTACCAATGAACTCAAAATTAATGGTATCCATGCCTATGATCATGTAGTTTGGCGCGCCGACTGTGGTTTGAATCCGCTATATCCGCAGGGCGGAACGTGGCTCTACGACCGTGCGGAATGGTGTCCGGGGGCAGAGGTGCGTACGAAGAATTTCGAATTATCACCGCTGATTGTTCCCGGCGACTCCATGGTGATCGATTACAATCTCCAGCCAGGTTATACCTGGAATGGACAAGGCAGCTGGCCCTATTATGCCATTGAATCGCAGCTCATTACTTATGGAACACCTAATTTCAGGCTGGATGCTGCCATGGAGGAGGTGCTTTCCCCCAACAACGATAAGCTGTACAACAGGTTCAACCCGCTATGCGGCCGGCCATTCATCGCCATCAAAAACAACGGGACAGAAACCTTGCACAGTGCAGTCATCGAATTTGGTCCGGCAGGTTCGAAACCTCAAACCTACACCTGGACAGGCAGCTTACTTTTTCAGGATACCACCCGGATCCTGCTTCCGGCCATTGACTGGACCGACTGGACCGGTGGCGATAACCGGTTTATGTTTCGGGTTACGAAACCAAATGGAGGAACGGATGAGTACATTGCCAATGATGCTATGAGCACCCCGTTTGTCATTCCGCCAACGTATGAAAACCAATTCATTTTAAATTTCAAATCAAATCACATGGCCAATGCGCTCTCGTGGGTTCTCACCGACGAAGATGGCAATGCAATATATCAAAACGGTCCGCTCGAAAACAACACCCTCTACCTTGATACCTTTAAACTGTCGAAAGGCTGCTACAGAATGATCATCAGGAACACGGATGGCGAAGGACTGAGTTATTGGGCAAATATGCCCCCATATGGTAATGGAACTTCAGGGTACGCCCGGTTTAAAAGCATGACAGGGGCCCTGATTAAATCATTTGCCGGAGATTTTGGCCGTGAGATCGCCCAGAGTTTCACTGTAGGGATGACCATTGACATTCCCGAACTGAGTCCTGGAGGATATGTTAATGTCTATCCAAATCCTTCGCCCGGAGAGTTTGAGCTCTCCCTGATTCTTGATCACCCGCAAAGGATCACCATCCTGGTTCATGATGCTTTGGGACATGAGGTTTTAAAAAGCCTTCACCAGGTAGCTGAGAAGTCTATCATCCCGATGGAAATGACCTCCTCCCCTGCCGGAATTTACTTCGTAACAGTGCTTACGGATGCAGGTTCAATAGTCCGAAAAATTGTGAAATACTGACCCAGTGTAATTATTTTTGTGAATTCATTCACCAGATTAAAAATTGATTATCTTCGCAGCTGATAATATACTACCAAATGGTATCATTTTATGATTCTGAGTAAAACCACTGAATATGCCTTAAGTATCCTGGCCTTTATGGCCACAAGGGAGGAAGAAAATTACCCGGCAGAATATCTGTTTGAACAATTGCATATCCCCCGGCAGTACCTCAGGCGGCTGTTGACAGATTTATCGAAAAAAGGATTTATTACCAGCACACGCGGACGGAATGGCGGTTTTGTTTTTGCCAGGGCACTCTCTGCGATCAATTTAGCGCAGGTCATTGATGCCATGGAAGGAGAAGATGCCATGAATACCTGTTTGCTGGGTTTTACAGCCTGCATCATCGATAAACCATGTGCCATGCATGAACAGTGGTCCGATGTACGGTCAAAGATGATCGACACACTGACGGGGACCACATTGGCTGATCTGAGGGAAAAGTACCGAAAAGATATTAATACCATTGACGAATGACGAATGACGAATGACAAATGACGAATGAAATGAAAAACAGTCATTAAATGATATTATCCTGCATTGATTGAATTGTTTGCATTATTTTTTAATATTCACCAATTATTAAACTCAAGAATTATGGTTGATTCAACTGTTGTGTTAAACGGCCAGACGCTGGCTTACACATGTTATTGTCTGGCCATCCTGCTGGTAATGGGATGGTTTGGCTACAAAATTACCCGGCCCGGCAGGGACAACAAGATCGCGAATGTCCTTTTTTATTCTTTTACCGGGATGCTTATCGTGCTGGGGGTGTCCCTTCATATTATAACCTTCAACACCATTCCCTGGGCGCCCATGGATTTGAACCGGGCTGAGATCAAAGCCGACAGAATTTTCAACATCTCCATTGCACAACACAAGTTCACACTACCCGAGCAGACACTAAACATTAATTGCAACGAAAAAGTTCTCTTTTCTGTTACTTCAGGCGATTTAACCTATGGATTCGGACTTTTCAGGCAGGATAATTCGATGATGTTCCAGATGCAGGTAGTTCCCGGTCATCCGAATGATATCCTCTGGCAGTTCGATAAGCCGGGGATATATTCCATCAGGTCAACAGAATATTCCGGACCAAATGGATGGAATATTGTTCTAAAGGATGCAGTGGTAGTTTCCTGTAGCAACACAGCCACCAATTAAACAATCAGGTATAAACCATAAAAACATTACAAAATGAACTTTTTACAAACATTAATGAAGGGTGAACAAGCCTTGTTCAAACCAGACAGCCTGACCCCCATGCAAAAACTGACACTTCGGTTTGTCGTGATTGGTTTGATTTACTATGCCTTTGCAGTGATTGAAGGCATGATCATGCGTATTTATGAAATCCAGCCCATCCCGCAGATTTCAACCAACCAGTTTTTTGCCATCATGACCGCCCATCCTTTGGTCGGGATTTTCGGTTCCACCTATTCCATCGTTTTTGGCGCCTTTCTTTTCCTGGTTCCATTCCTGATGAAAAAACCATTGTGGAGTATTAAACTTGGCAACTGGAACCTGTGGTTGATTGCCATCGGAACGTTTATGTTCTGGTTCTCCGGATTTTTAACCCATTATGCCCCTTTGTACACCCTTTATTGGCCCCTGCCGGTTGATTTCACACAATTCAGTGTGTTCGGAGGAATCTTTTTTATCCTTGGAATTGCACTGGTGATGCTCGGAACAGTTTTTTTTGTGATCAACGTTTTTGCCACAATCACATTCACCCCCGCAGGATGGGACAAGCAACCATGCGGCGCTTTGATTGCCTCAGCCCTCGGCATAAGCGGTATGAAAAACCTTTTCTCCAGAAATAAAAAAGAGCATCTGGTGCCGCTGCCTGTCGCTGCCATTGCCCGGGGAACCGTCGATGTAGCCCTGAATGCAGGTATCATTCTTTTTACCGGCGTTCTGATCCTGGTGTACATGTTGTTTAATGTGTTTGGAGTTAATCTTAAAGATACCGCCATTGATGCTTTGTTATATAAAAATTGGTTCTGGTGGGGACTTGACCTGGTGGCTGACGGACTTGTACTTATCTTCGTGGCCGGCACCTGGTACCTGCTTGCAACCCTGATCACCGGTAAAAAACTTTTCATGGAAAACATAGCCCGCACGGCCTTGCTTGTTGAATTGGTTGTTTCATGGACTGTTTGGTCGCATCACCTCCTGTCTGATCAGGCTCAGCCTGGTTTTTTAAAAGTCCTTTCCGGCGAAATGGTTACTGCCCTGGAACTGATCACGCAGGGACTTGCCTTCTTCATTACCCTTGCCACCCTGTGGAGTGCCCGTCCGTTGAAAATGACGAACCCGTTGAAGTTTTTACTGGGTGGATTGCTTGGGTTTGCCCTGGCGGTTCCCGCAGGAATCATGCAGGCCGACATCGGCTTGAGCAGAATCCTTCATACCACCCAATGGGTGATCGGTCCGCATGTTCACGTGGCAATTCTTGTCGGGTTAGCCATGACGCTTTATTCTGCCATATACATTCTTTTTCCGATCCTTACCAATGGCGCCGCATTATACAGCCAGAAATTAGCCAACTTCCATTTCTGGGGACAACTCATAGGTGGTGTGGGAATGGGCGCCTTCATGGGGATGGCAGGCTTGCATGGAATGCTCCGCCGCTCCTTATATGTTAACGGCGAATTTAATACCTACATGATCTTAGCTGCTTTGTGTGGAGCATTATTGCTTTTTGCATTCCTGGCATTCTTCTTCAACATCGTAATGAGTGTAGGCATAAACGGTGTAATTGGGATTTTTATGCCTTCAAAACTAAAAACAAAAGATTTGTTGCCTGCCCAGGCTTAACTTTTCTTTTTTTTTCCTAAGTTTGCACCAAAATATTTAAAACTCAACCTACATGAAAAAAATTATTACTACATTAATGGTCGCTCTCCTGTTTTCGACAGGCTCCCTGATGGCTCAGAAACAACTCTATTTTGGTGGAGCAGGAACGTTTCTGAGTTCAGTAATCATCAACCAGAACAATTACGGACTCCCCTTCGAAATGGACTATGATGTTACCATGGGAGGTTCCGGCAATGTCAACATCGGTTTTGACTTTAATAAACATCTGGGACTGAAAATGGAAATCGGCTGGGCTAAACTGGGTCAGAAATATTCCGACACTTTTAAAGATACTGTTTATACCAGGAATATTAAACTGAACTACCTGCAAATCCCTTTACTGTTTAAATTCAGGGCAGGTGGCAATGTGGCAAAATTTTATATGAATGTTGGGCCCCAATTTAATATTTTGCTCTCAGCTCAGCAGAAATATTATAAAAATGATTCTATTTTCACCAATTCAGGTTTTAATTGGAACAAACCTACCTTAATCGGTGAAGAAACAATTACCGACCGTTACAACACCCTGGATATCATGGCCCGCCTTGACCTTGGTGTGGATATCAATCTGACCGACAACCTCTTCCTGAATTTTGGATTTGTTTTTGCTTATGGTTTGATGGATATCAATGCCACGGATTGGCAAATTCCTGACTATTCTTCCAACACATACAACCCTTCACATAATGCCTATGGAGGTTTCAATATCGGAATTAATTATGCTTTGCCAATTGGAAAATCAAAATAATTCGTCCAGCGTAATATCTTTGAAAGGCCGTCTTCCAAGATGGCCTTTTTTGTTAAAAGGTAAACCACGAACTGCGATCCTGGTAATCATCCACAATGGCAGGAGATGCCATCATTTTAAAGGTTCCCAATAACCCGGCAATTTCATGCCTGATTTCAATCAGGGCATTGTCGATCAAATCCGGTCTGAAACCACTGTTTGCCAATGCAATAACCATTTCTCCAGCTACGATACGGCTCATTACTTTACCAAGTTCCATCAGTTTACGCTGAGGTAATGGAGTGATTAAATTAAATTGAAGTAAATCCTCCAATTCGCATGCTGCATGTTCCGTGTGCCGGTAATGCCTGAGAAAACCGAAGAGGTTACGTTCCCCGGCCTTTTTCATTCGTTTCACCAATCCCTCGGCAACCTGTGCATATAACATATCGTTGGAACCTTCAAAGATTTGAAACGGTCGGCTGTCGATGATTCCACGGCCACCTATATGACTAAAACGGTAGGCCTTGGCCCCTGTTAGCTGAACAAGTGATTGAGCAGATTCCTGCATCAGATCCGTTACAAAACTCTTCATCGAATTGGCTACCATTCCGCTTGCCGATAAGTCATGTTCCAATCCTGCTTTTTGACTGCTATAGGCACACATGGCTGAAGCAATCGTGAAGGATGCCTGTAGCCGCGCCAAACGTTGCTGTACCTGGTCATAATGAATAAGGCTTTGTCCACCGGCCCAACGTTGCCGGCAGTGGTCAAACGCCTCATCCATCATGCGCTGGATAAAGCCAAGCGCCATGCCGGGAAAATGCAAACGACTCCGGTGAAGGAGGTCAAGTAAAAGTTTGATCCCTGTTGTTTTTGGTTCAAGCCGGTGGGATAACGGAATACGCACATCAATCAGGTTGCGGCCATATGGAATCTGGTGGAGCCCCAGGTTGTCGAAATATTCTTCCACAACAATATTTTGCCCCGGGAGTGTCGAATCGCAGATAAAGAAATCGATATCCCGTTTGAGTTCACCATTCCCTGCTTTTTCGCGTGCGGTGAGCAACCAGTAGTGAGCATAACCGGTGAGACCTGCCCAATGTTTGGTTCCCCGGATGTTATAATGGTCGCCATCACAGGAATACATGGTTTGCATATTGAGGGCATCGGTTCCAAAATCGGGTTCGGTGATCATCAGTCCCCCCATTTGCCGGTCGTTCATTAACCTTCTGAATATCGGGCCTTTAACTTCCTCCTTCGCATATTTTGTTACAGGCTGGATAAAAAGGCCTGAATTTATTCCAAGTGTGAGCGAGAGTGCCAGTGATTCATAGGAGGCTGCTGACAGCATTGCGAGTATTTCATTGATTTGGCCTCCCCTGCCGCCATACTCCTGTGGAATGCAGACAGAGAGAGGATTCAGCGTCATGATGTCATTAAGCACCCCTGCCGGGATGCCCCTTGGCAATTGCAACCGGTCAATTTCTCCCTGGTTTCTGAAAATATTACGCATCCGGTTCTTCAGCTCTTTCAAAAACTCCTGGAAGGGAACCTGGTAATTGTTTTCAACGTGATTGTTCACTTCCCCCGGTGATGGTTTCCTTCCTTTGATCATAACTTATTTTTATTTGAACCAAATTACAAAATTAATAAAGTTCTTTGAATGAGGCACAAGGATCATTCCAAAAAGCCAAATTCCTCAGATTGCATGCCTTTAATATTTCACGCAGATTTGCGCGGAAAAGGTTGCAGATTTGCGCGGAATAAAGAATAAAGATTGTCTGGAAAATCCACTTCTATTCATTTCCTAAGGATATAACATTTTTTGACCTGAATTATCTGGATCCTTTTCTGCGTAAATCTGCGTAAAAAATCTGCGTAAATCTGCGAGAAACAACCCGAAGGGAAATTAACAAGGCAGAAAAACTTCATAAATCAATTATTCAAGTATTTCCTGATAGTTTTTTGTGTTGTGTTATTCGAAAATGTTTACTTTTAACCTTGTTAATTATTACTTCAGATGAAAACTAAACCAAAAATTAAAACGCCTCCACCAGGTTCAATAAATGCCATTGTGTTTAGTGACATTTTCACCCTTCATGAAATCCAGCACTTGCAGGACTTGTTCGCCAATGCAACAGGTGTAGCTTCCATTATTACTCATCCCGATGGCACACCGATTACCAAACCCAGTAATTTCTGCCGGTTGTGCAATGATATTATCCGGAAAACAGAAAAAGGACGTGCAAACTGTTTCCTGTCAGATTCAGTGCTGGGCCAGGCAAATTACGAGGGTCCGATCGTTCAGCCTTGTCTCAGCTGCGAATTATGGGATGCGGGAACAAGCATAGTGGTAGGAGGCAAACACATTGCAAACTGGTTGATCGGGCAGGTCCGCAATGAAGAATCTGACGAACAGCGAATGATCGAATATGCGGATGAGATCGGGGCCAACAGGGAAGATTTCATGAATGCCCTGAAAGAGGTGCCTGTGATGTCTGTTGACCAGTTTCAAAAGGTTTCGAAAATGTTGTTTGCCTTCGTGAAGGAACTGTCGGAAAAAGCCTATAACAACCTACAGCTTAAAATTCAGATTGCCGAGCGGGAATTAGCAACAACCCAAATATCCACACTGCATGCAAAGCATGAAAAAAATGAATTATTTTTAAAAGAAACACAGAAGATTGCCCACCTGGGTACCTACCTGCTGAATATTGAAGCCGGAATCTGGACCAGTTCGGAAATATTGGATGAAATCTTCGGAATTCCCACTGACTTTGATAAATCAGTGCAGGGATGGGCTTCTGTAATCCATCCGGAATGGCAACAAATCATGACGAACTATTTTGCCAACGATGTTATTGGAAACAAGGGACGGTTTGATAAGGAATATAAGATCATCAAACAAAACAGCAGGGAGGAGCGCTGGGTTCATGGTTTGGGCGAAGTTAGTTACAATGATGCCGGTCAGCCGCTAACCATGATCGGGACCATCATGGATATTACCTTGCAGAAAAAGTCAGAAGAAACAATTTCAATGCTTGCCCATGCAATAAGAAGCATCAGTGAATGTGTGAGCATTACCGATATGAATGATCAGATAATATTTGTCAACACCGCTTTTCTGAAAACCTATCAATACGAGGAACATGAACTTTTAGGCAAATCAATCACCATGGTTCGTTCACCGAACAATTCTCCTGCCATTGTCATGGAAATACTTCCTGCAACGATGCATGGGGGCTGGCACGGCGAAATCATGAATCAGCGGAAAGACGGGAGTGAGTTTCCTGTGTTCGTTTCGTCAACAGTGATTCATAATGAAAACAACGAGCCGCTGGCGCTAATTGGGGTAACAACCGATATTTCAGAGCGGAAGAAAGCTGAAAGAGAGATACTTGAATTAAATGAAGCATTAGATCACCGGGTCAAAATACGCACAGAAGAGCTTGAGGCTGCCAACAAAGAACTTGAGACCTTTTCTTACTCCGTTTCTCACGATCTGAAAACGCCTTTAAGGCATATCACCGGCTTTATCAACCTCATTATTGATAATAACGCGTCAAACCTCACCGAAAAAGACCATGTATATCTGAACAGTATTGCAAGTTCGGCTAATGAAATGACACAGTTGATTGATGCCATTCTCTCCTTTTCAAAATTAAATTTAGCTGAATTGCGGAAAACTAAGATCCACTCATCTAAAATGGTTCACCAGGTCATCAATTTTTTCGAACCGGAAATTCAATACAGAAAAATCACCTTCAATGTAGACCCACTGCCTGATGTGCATGGTGATGAGGGTCTTATCCGGCAGGTTTGGACAAACCTTTTGTCGAATGCCATTAAATACAGCAGTAAAAAGGCTGATGCAGTCATCAACATTGGCAGTACCTCAACTGATGATGCAACTACTTTTTTCATTAATGATAACGGAGCAGGGTTTAATATGAAATACGCGGATAAATTATTTGGTGTATTTCACCGGCTGCATAAATCCAGGGATTTCGAAGGCATTGGAATTGGATTGGCCAATGTCAACCGAATTCTAACCCGCTATGGAGGTCATTGCCGGGCTGAAGGCGAACCCGGCGTTGGTGCAACGTTTTATTTTACATTACCTAATCCCCAACCCACCCTTTCCTAAAGGAGAGCGTGACAGGGAAGTGATCCTTTTAACACAAAAACTAAAGAATTCAAATGCATTTTAAACCAAAAATAGCAAATTCGAATCCTGATTCAATCAATGCCATTGAGTTTAATGACATTCTTGATCTTGATGAGATTCAAAAATTTCAGGATCTGTTTTCAGCTGCGACAGGGGTACTTTCGCTTATTACGCATCCTGACGGCACCCCGATTACCAAACCCAGTAATTCCGACGGATTACGAAGTGACCTTCCCCAGAAGGTTATTCCATGCCTGGAGCGAAACACCCGGAATACTGTTGCCCGAATCAATGTTGGAGAAAAGCATATTGCCGACTGGTTGATCTGTCAGGATCGTTTCGATGATTTGGATAATCAGCCAAAGATGTCTGCTGATCAGTTTACAAAGGTTGCAAATATGCTCTTTGCCTTTGCCAGTGAACTTTCAGAAAAAGCTTTTTCCAATTTTCAATTAAAATTACAAATAGAAGAAAGGAATAGCGTCAAGGAAAAAATGCTGGAAATTGAATGGTTTAACAGGCGAATTGTTGAAACAACCAACGAGGGAATCTGGGCCATGGATTCTGATTACCATACGACCTATATCAACAGCAAAATGGCTGAAATGCTGGGGTATTCCGTTGATGAGATTATGGCCATGCGGGTCACCGATTTTATATTTTCTGAAGATCATGAGGACCATCTTCAGAGGAGAGTTCAGCGCATGTCGGGTAAATCAGGATTTTATGAACGGCGCTTTAAACGAAAAGACGGCACTGAAATATGGACCATCGTTTCTTCTACGGCCATTATTGATACCGATGGAACTTTTATGGGTTCCTTCGGAATGATCATGGACATGAGTACCCGCAAAAATGCAGAAATTTCATTGGCCCAGAGTGAAGAAAAATTCCGGCTCATCGCCGAAAACACCTCCGATGGGATTTTATTAATTGATTCTTCACAACGTATTCTCTTTGCCTCCCCGGCAGCCGACAGGATGATGGGAGCAGAACCAGGGGAAACTATGAAGGTTGATTCAACCATTATTTTTAATTTTATTCATCCGGAGGACAGGGATGCAACTTTCAATAAAATTTTCCAGGCCATAAGTAACCGGGTGGAGGATCTGGTTTATACTTACAGGGTAATGCATCAAAACGGAAAATATATCTGGAGAGAGGACCATGCAAAATTCACCTATGACCAGGCGGGAAACCACCTGAAAACAATCGTTATTGCCCAGGACATCACTGAGCGCAAACAAGCGGAAGAAGAAATTCTTGAAAGGAAGGCCAGGTACCGGGGACTGAGTGAAGCTTCATTTGAATCTATATTTATCTCTGAAAAAGGTGTCTGCATTGAGCAAAATCAAACTGCAGAAAAAATGTTTGGCTATACCACCGAAGAAGCATTGGGCAGATACGGCACAGATTGGATAGTGCCTGATGATCGCGCCATGGTTATGGATAAAATGCTTAAAGGCGATGAAGATCCATACGAGGCAACTGCCTTAAAAAAGGACGGGACCACATTTCCATGCATGTTGCGTGGAAAAATGATGTCCTACAAAGGGAAAAATGTCAGAGTAACCTCCTTAAGCGATATCTCCGCACAGAAAAAAGCGGAGAATGAGATTATTGCATTAAATAAAGAATTGGATCAACGGGTCAAACTGCGCACTGCAGAACTTGAAACTGCTATCAAGGAACTGGAGACTTTTTCATATTCCATATCCCACGACCTGAAAGCGCCGCTGAGACACATAACCGGTTTTCTCGGACTTTTTCTCGAAAATAAATCCACAAAACTAACCGAAGAGGAACTTGGATACCTTAATAACATTTCCGGTTCTGCAGTTGAAATGGGACAACTGATCGATGCGATCCTCTCCTTTTCCCGGCTGAGTCAGGCTGAATTACGTAAAACCAATATTCATTCAGCCTATATGGTTCAGCAAGTCATTGGTTTTTTTCAACCTGAAATACAAAACAGAAATATAACCTTCCATGTTGAATCACTTCCAGATATTGAAGGTGACGAAGGACTTATCAGGCAGGTATGGACCAACCTGATATCCAATGCCATCAAATATACTTCTAAGTTGGATGAAGCAGTTATTGAAATAGGCAGTTCGTCCGCTGACGGTCTCACAACCTTCTTTATCAAAGATAACGGTGCAGGTTTTAATATGAAATACGTTGAAAAACTGTTTAAAGTTTTTCAACGGCTGCACAAATCAAGAGATTTTGAAGGAGTTGGAATCGGGTTGGCCAATGTGAACCGGATCATCACCCGGCATGGAGGGCATTGCCGTGCCGAAGGCGAACCTGACAAAGGCGCTGTGTTTTATTTTACATTGCCCGACTGACATATATAAATTACTTAAAATCGCAAGATATGATCGCACATAACCCAGATAAAAGATTAGAAAGTAAAGTTGCACAATGTAACAACTGCCACGAAGTGGCTAAATCTGAATAACCGTGGGTGAAACCCACGGTAAATGAAAACAGCAACAAGTCAGCCCCGGAGGGGTTGAATCAAAATGGAAACAAAAGATCAAAAAAATGAATCGAAAATTCTTGTAATTAGTGATGTCAACAAACAAATACGATGAAACTAAAAAACCTTAGCATCCGCACACAGTTAATTATTGGCTTTTCAGCCATGCTTTTTTTAGTCATGGTATTGGGGGTGATTTCCTATTTTCAGAGTGTGCAAATCCATTTACAAACGGAGACAATGTACAATCATCCGCTCAAAACCCGGAGAGCCTTAGAAGAAATTAAAAGTAGTGTGTTATCCATGCGTGTGAACATCCGGGATTTCCTTTTGGTTGAGAATGCAGAGTCCCGACAGCAGATTCTGGATGAAATGGCTGTCAATGAGTCGAATGTAGCCCTGAAAGTTGACAACCTCAGGCAATGTTACCTTGGCCCTCCTACAGATATCGACACCTTTACGAAAGAATTTGCCAAGTGGGTCTCGATGTGCGAGGAGACCATTCGAATCCATCGTACAGGTAGCATAGAAGAAGCGCGGCTCCGCCACGAGCCCGGAGGTATAGCCCCGGTACAGGCGCTGAAGGTATTAGCCGCCTTGCAGCAAATAAGTGACTTTGCCACGGATAAAGGTGATGATTTATACAACAAATCGATCGAATTGAAGGAATCGCTCAACCAACAATTAATAATCCTGGTATTCGTCATCCTGTTACTCTCCATGATCATTGTTTATGTTCTGCTTCGCAACATCCGCAAGCCAATGGACACACTGACCAATGCAACTCAACGCTTTCACAGTGGCGACATGAATGCCCGCAGCTCGTATCAGTCGAACAATGAGTTTGGTATTTTATCGGATTCGTTCAATAATCTGGCAGAGAGCATACAGATGAAAACTGACCGGGATGAAAAGTTTGCCAGCCTTTCGGGGTTGATGCTCAGCGAATATGATGTTAAAAAGTTTTTCCAATCAACCCTTAAAGCGCTTTCCCTTTACACCAATTCTCAAATGGCTGCAATTTATCTGTTGAGTGATGATGAAAAAACATTTAACCACTTTGAATCATTGGGTGTGGATGACAATGCCCGGCAGTCGTTTGCCGCTGACCGGTTCGAAGGAGAATTTGGAGCTGCCCTTGCTTCCCGGCAGGTTCAGCATCTTAAAAACATCCCGGAAGATACCCGTTTTGTATTTTACACCGTAAGCGGCAAGTTTATTCCCCACGAAATTATCACCATTCCGGTAATTGCCAATAATAATGTTGTGGCCATTATTTCGCTGGCAAC
>JBAXFM010000110.1:0-15307 GCA_037139855.1 Bacteroidota bacterium | reverse complement strand
GGGTAGCTCAGATGGTTAGAGCGTCGGATTCATAACCCGGAGGTCTCGAGTTCAACTCTCGATCCCGCTACAAAACAAATGCGAAATTTGAAATGGCGAAATGGTGAAAACCGGTTCGCTATTTTTTTTGGCATTTCACAATTCACATTTCGCCCACATTTTCCGTTGGGGAGTTTTTGTTTTCATGAATATCCTAAGTTGGGATAATCAATTCCACCCTGGTCCCCAAAGCATTGCCCTGCTCATCTTTCAGATCAACAATATGCACCTGTGCCCCGGTGGAATTGAGTTTGTTCATTATGTCAATCCGCTCTGAGGTTACTTTCAGCCCATGGGTTTGGTGAGTGGCCGATTTGCTCTTCATCTCGGCGGCCTTCTTCCGCCCTATACCTCAGAATAAGCAAATCAAAAAATGTGTAACTTTGTATTGAATAATAAAAAGGAAAACCGATGAACGAAATAATCTTTCTTGTTGAAGAAGCGCCTGAGGGTGGCTTTACCGCGAGAGCCCTCGGGAATGATATTTTTACACAGGCGGAGACTGAGAAACAATTAAAAGAGGTGATAAGGGATGCCGTAATCTGTCATTTTGGTAGTGAAAATCTACCAGGTGTTGTACGGCTTCATTTTGTCAAGGAGGAAACTTTTTCATTGGCCGTATGAAAATTCCGCGAAGTATCTCGGGTGTAACACTTGTTAAAAAACTTGAAAAACTTGGGTACACGATAACCCGGCAGTCGGGTAGTCACATCCGGCTTACCACACAACTTTCCGGCGAGCATCATATCACAATTCCAAGGCATGATCCATTAAAGGTCGAGCCACTATCGTCAATTATAAATGCTGTTGCAGAACACTTTCTCACAACAAAGGAGGGCCTTGTAAAAGATCTTTTCTGATTTTCTAACGGTACTGACTTTATTAAAACGGAATAACCAACTCCACCCTGGTCCCCAAAGCATTGCCCTGCTCATCTTTCAGATCAATAATATGCACCTGTGCCCCGGTGGAATTGAGTTTGTTCATCATTTCGATCCGCTCGGAGGTTACTTTCAGCCCGTGGGATTGGTGGGTGGCCGATTTGCTCTTCATTTCCGCGGCCTTCTCCCGCCCGATACCATCATCAGTAATTGAAATATGAAGGAAGTTCTCATTCTCCTTTCTTATGTCAACCGTAATGGCGCCTTTGGTCCGTTTCTGCATCAGGCCGTGCCAGATGGCATTTTCAATAAAAGGTTGCAGCAGCATCGGGGGAATCATGATGGAGCCGCTACTAGTGTTTTCGGCAATGTTGACCACGTATTTGAAATGATTTTCGAAAGCAATCTCATGTTTCTGATCTGTCACAAAATTGTTGATCGAGTTCAGTGAATTGAAGATGAAATGAGGGTTCATCTGCGCGCGCAATGCCTTGGTTTCTGCCCTGGCCAGTTGGTTTTTGAAATCTGAAGTTAGCTGTTCTTTATCTCTTTTCCTTCTGTAGAGAATGAGGCTGATCACGGCCATGACGATCAGCAGCAAAAACGCCCCGGCAATCAGGTAGTAGTTGCGTTGTTCTTTCTTTTGCAATTGCAGATGTTCAATTTCATTCTGTTTTTCATTTTCATACTGTTCAATTTCAAACGATGCAATCCTGGCTTTGGCAATCATTTTATTCATGGAATCCTGGATAACATGATATTGTTTGAGGAATGAAAAGATTTAAGGGAGTCTCCACTTTTCAGAAAAGCCAGGTGAAGTTCATTGTTGTATTTAAGGATAAGCGGGATGTATTTTATAGACTGAGCTTCCTGAAGAGCCGTTTGCAGACTTTTTATTGCGAAAGAGTGATTGTTGACAGCTTCATAATAAGGGTAGTAATAATAATCAATTTCGATTGGCCCGTGATGGGAAATCATAGTAAGATCCTTATTGTGCAGAATTTTTGTTGCCATTCCGGGATAACGCTAATTGTAGAAATTTCTTTTCTCCGGAAATCTTACAAAAAACGTACTCCCTTTTCCGACTTCACTCTCTACCAGGATTTGTCCTCCGTGTTTTTCGATGAAATCCTTGCAGATGATCAATCCCAGTCCGGTACTGGGTTCGCCATTGGTACCCGGTCGGTTGGTTTGTTCCGAAAGCAGGAAAAGTTTGCTAATGAGCTGTTCGCTCATACCAATACCGCTATCGCGGATGCTCACTTCGATCATTTCATTTTCGGTTTTTTTCACCATAACAGCAATGTCTCCTCCTTTTGGAGTAAACTTCACGGCATTGAAAGTGAGGTTTCGGATCACCGATTCAAACATGTGACGATCTGCGTAGATTTCCAGATCATTCTGAATGTCAATGTTGACAGCAATTCCCTTTTTAGCTGCCGAATCAAGAATGATGTTCAGGCTATCCGAAATGTTGGACGACAACAGAAATGATTCAGGTATGTAATGGATTATCCCTCGTTGCAACTGAGACCATTCGAGCAGGTTTTCGAGCAGGTTGTAAAGGTTGATGGCCGACTTCCGCAAATGACCGGCAATTTGTTCGATTTCCTCCATGGTCATTGTTTGCAACTCCTCGGTCATGATTTCAGTATAGCCGAGGAGTGAATTAAACGGACCCCGAAGGTCATGGGCTATGATGGAGAAATATTTATCCTTTTCGGAATTGGACTTTTCCAGCGCTTCATTTTTCCGTTTAACCTCTTCTTCACTCATCCGCAATTCGAACGTCCGGGCCTCCACTTGTAACTTCAGGTAGGCCTGCCGTTGATTCAGGAATACAGTAAATGCTGCAAAAAGGACGGTAAGGAGCAGGCCGATCATTAAAGCAAGATATCCTGAATATACCGATGCGGCAGCAATCGAATCAGGTAAAGGAGAGATGACGACAGCATAACTTTTGCCAAAGATGAAAACAGGATAGATGGCAGTCATGTTGTTGTGAAGCTGCGTGTTTAAATCGTCAGGTTCTTTGGCTTTGTGCGGTTGTTCTCCTTTTGAAGTGGAGACAAGGTAAGCGTTAAATTGGTTTGATTCAAGCTGGTAAAGATCGATGATGGTTTGCGGTTTTTCCGAAGGATCCGAAGATACTGCCTTCTGCAGAAATAATTTAAGATTAAGCAATGCCACAATGAAACCATGGATTGTTCGATTTTCATTCTCACCTGTGAAGACAGGATGAAAAATCAGGATCTCCGAATTTTCCTCCAGGGAGGATGATAAAAAAACCGGATCAGATGCGGCAGGTAATCCTGTTTTCATGGCTTTTTCGAGGGCTTCCCGGCCGGATAGACCGGAACCCAGATCGTATCCCATCAACATTTCATTTCCGGAAAATGGTTCAACATACCAGAATGGAAAATAGCTTTTACGGTTTTCTGCCGGAATTTTTATGCCGCTTCGATCTTTCTGCCATATCCTGAAATTGGCCATGCCCTCCATATGTGCTGTTGATTCCCACACTGCTTTTTTTTGCTCCGGCACCGGAACAGCCCACCCGATAATGGTCTGCCTGCCACTCATCCGGAACATGGGCGATAATATGGTATGAAACTCTTCCCTGCTGATATCGCGGGAGCCTGAAAAATACCGGACCAGTCCGCCTACCTGGTAATCACGAAAATTTCTGAAGGCTTTACAAACACTTTTTGCTTCGGGTTCAGACACCTGTGTAAGCATTTCCCGCTGCTTTTCCATTTCGTTGTTGTGCAGGGCCATGGCAATAATAATGGTTAGTACCACACCGAATGTGGCCACAATAACAGCTTCAGCATATTTAAATAGAAAGTAGCGTTCCCTGATGTCGTGTTTCCGCAATGCAAGCAAGGTGTTTCCTCCAAGTAAAACAAAAACAAGCAACAGGACACAAAGGAAAGTAATCAATCTTTGACCAGAGATGGTTTTCTGAAAAAAGGCAAATTCAATATCCATCCCGATTACAAGCAGCACCTTCCCGGTGCCCGGGTCAAAAACAGCAGCATATGCAGAAACAAAGGTGCCATACTCATCAGTGTACGGACCTTCGGTGAATGCATGACCATCTGAAAAAATGTTCTTAACCGCCACGCTGGGAAGTTTGTAAACGGTGCCGGGTGTCGAAGCGTAAGACTCATGTTCTTCAATACTTTCAGGACCGAATACGATTTTGCCATCGTGGGTAGCCATGCTGTAAATACTCAAATTCGGTACGCGGAAATATTCCCTGATCGTATTTTTATAGGCTTTCATCTGCCCGCATAACTGTTGAAATTCAGGTTTGGTTTTATCTGTCGACGTGAAGTTAAGTGATTTTACCTGTTCCGGGTTGATGGTGCGGGCAATCGCCTCGGCTTGTCGCAACAACTGGTTCCGAATTTCCTGATTCTTGATTCGGCCCTGCCAGTTTGCAGCCCATAAACCTGCCCCGAACAAGAGCAGCATGATCAATGAAAAAAACCACGGAGCCTGTTGGTTTTGTTTACGCCACAATAGGTAAATGGATCCAATGGTCAACAAAAATGCAATGATAAACAAATAGAAAATGAAATCGGTTTGAAGGATCATAATATTTTTGGATTAGGTTCAATCATACATCACGTCATAGTTTGTCATCGTCACGGTTTATCTTCGCATAAAAAAAAGACATGAAAACATTGCATTTAACTTAATGGTTTCCCGATTAAACTGCATGCAGATAGCATTATAGTCTGGTGCCTGGCGATTTTGTTGATGTGACGGTGTTGTATTCACGGACCAAGATACAAATTACCTGGATATTCACAAGATGGTCGATATGCATATCACCGAAAAACAATCTAAACTCACAACGAAAACAACGCTGAAATGGGCTCACATTGCAATCAGTGCCTAATCAAATAAATTAATTACTTTTGAATTGATAATATTCCGGAACTGGAATTTTCTGATTAAAAATATAATACCCACAAGAGTTACAACCACCAAGGCATTTTGATGTTTGTAAAAATAACCTCGATATCAACTAGTTATGGATAAGATTAACCGCCTTAAAACCAGCATTGCCCCAATAGTTGAATTGACCGATGCGGAATTATCGGCTTTCCATGATTCCTTTGAAGTAAAAACGCTGCATAAAAATGAGTTCTTTTTAAAAGAAGGTCAGGTGTGCAGCTATATTGGTTTTGTTAACCAGGGTGTGTTGATCTATTTCAAATCCATGGACAATGGGAATGAATTAACAACGGACTTTGCTTTTGACGGCGACTGGGTCACTATCAACGCAAGCCGTTTGAATAATTCACCATCATTGATCAACATTAAGGCAATTGAAACCTCCGAAGTATTAGTTATTAAACAAAGTGATTTAAATGATTTATATATTCGAATACCCAAAGTAGAACGTTTAGGCAGGATTTTAATAGAACAGGCCTATTTGAAAATTGTCCGGCAAAGCCTGGATCTACAGACTCTTTCAGCCAGGGATCGTTATGAAAGCCTGCTGAATAAATATCCTGAAATTTTTCAAAAAGTGCCACTTTACCATATTGCGAATTACCTGGGTATTGCCCCGAAGTCATTAAGCCGGATCCGCTCGGATTATTTTTCCAAATGAAAATTTGGTAACATTTGTGGAGCAATTGAACTTTAGATTGTCATGAATTTTGTATCATAAATTTTAAAACCTTATGATATGAAAAAACAATTGCTTCTTTTTGTTGCGCTGGTAACACTGGCCACAGTAATTTCGGCACAACCGAATGCTGTTCAGCCAACATCGTCCAAAATGAAAAACAAATTTCAGTACGACAGTTTAAAGATTAAACAAACAGTCGGGATTGCAATAGATTTGCTACCTCCGGTTATGAGCGCCGCAACCGGTCATTTTGGATACTCAGCCCAATTGTGGTACGGATATAAAAAAATCCGGGTTCGCGGTGTAATTGCCGGATTTCAAATGCCTGACAAACTGATGGGGAATGATGATTTTAAAGGTTTAAAAACAACAGCCATCGCCTTGATTTTTGATTGCTTCAGGAAATATAATTTCAAAGGGTGGTGGTTTGGTGCCGGGGCAGAAATGTGGAATAATGCGATAACTTCGAAAATGGATAAAAACAATTATAACTTTACCAATTATGTGGCGACGGCAGGGAGTGGTTATATTTTTAAGATTTATAAAAATTTTTATGTTGAGCCCTGGGGAGCGGTGCATTATATCTTGAACAATGAAACAGTGGAGGTTGAAGGAACAGCGTATCAAACCAAAAAAATTCAATGGGAGGTATCTCTTAAAATTGGCTGGCATTTATAAATGAAAATTCCGACCATCAATAATAAAATTAAATTGAAATATTACTCTTAATTCTTCGGACATGAAATACATTTTTTCAGCACTGCTTTTTTTGCATGGAGCAATCCACCTGATGGGTTTTACAAAAGCGTTTGGTTATGCGCCGGTCGAAAATATTCATTCGGAAATTTCAACAACAGCCGGACTACTCTGGCTTGTGGCTTGTGTTTTATTTTTGTCAGCAGGTATTGCATTTCTGGCAAAAGCGGATTGGTGGTATCTGATTTCATTTATTGCAGTACTGCTTTCCACTTTCCTTATTATTTCTGTATGGAAAGATGCGAAATTCGGGACTATTGCAAATATGATCATCCTTGCCGGGACCATTATCGGATATGGAACTTCATCATATTATCATTTGTATCAAAAGGAAGTGAGTGTGAATTTATCTAAGCCGAATTCCGAGTCTGAGTCATTTTTAACGGAAAATGATCTTGTTAATCTTCCTGATGCAGTAAAAAAATATATCCGTTTCACTGGTTCTTTAGGTAAACCCAAAGTGAATAACTTTAAAATTGAATTCACCGGGAAGATCAGGAAAAACGAGCAATCACCCTGGATGCCTTTCACTTCGGAGCAGTATAATTTCATGGCTGTCCCTGCCCGCTACTTTTTTCTGAAAGCAATAATGAAAGGTTTGCCTGTTGCCGGCTTTCACTGCTTCAAAAATGGTGATGCTTTTATGGACATTCGATTGTTCTCTTTATTTAAAGTACAATACCTGTCGGGAAAGGAGATGGGAATTTCAGAAACAGTGACATTTTTCAATGACATGTGTTGCATGGCGCCCGCCACCTTGATTGATAAAAGGATCAAATGGCTTGATTCAGAGAGCAATAGCGTAAGTGCAGAATTTTCAAACAACGGCATCACCATTTCAGCCAGGCTCTATTTTAATGATATAGGTGAGCTTGTAAACTTTGTTTCTGATGACCGGTATGCAGCAGGCGACAACAACACCATGTGGCGTTTACCCTGGTCAACCCCTTTGAAGGAGTACCGGGAAGTTGACGGATACAGGTTGGCGACGGATGCTGAAGCAATTTATTCCTATCCCGAGGGAGATTTGTGTTATGGTACTTTCAACCTGAGGCACATAACTTACAACAATTGAAGTGAAAGCCTGAGTCCACTTACAAAAGTCAATATGGCTTGTTAGCACCAGCCCTCCCCTTCCCTTTTTTGGGGAAGGGGGCCAGGGGGATGGGGTCCAATGACAGAAATAAAAGAATGATGAGGGTTATCTCCCCTGTTTTTCCTCTTTTTCCTGAAACATCTTCAAATTATCAATCCCCAGTGTGCCCAATACTCCGGCATTCCATTTCAACATCGCTCGCTTATTCTTTCCCAATTTCGCCTCCTCGAGGTATTTTAAGGTTATTTTCTTCATGTTTCCAATGGTGGAATTGTAAACGGAGTCAATTTGTTTTACCGAATAAGTTGAAGCATCGAGGACTTGTTCCATTTTCCGGCGTTCGATTTCACAGAGATCGAAAAAAATATTCAGGAAAGCCCTGGTTTCCGGTTCATCAGGAAGGTGAAAATGTGTTTTTTTCTCATCAAACACTGTATAGGATTTACAGTAATATGTATTGCCGGTTCGGGTAACATCGAGCAGCAACTGAACCTCCAGGTGGTCCAGGTTGTACTGATCAGTCAAAATACTGCTGTTGATCTGCCGCTGCGAGTAAATCTTATTCTGGGGCAGACTCCTGTTCAGGGAAAATCTTTTGACGGAATCCCAGAATGTATAGCAGTTCTGGTACAGGGAAGAATCATAATGCGTAAGTGTAAGAAAGTCCTTCCCATAACTACCCTCCCCGAAATTAACAAGCAGCCCGTTATCGGCAAAAAAACCGATGCTCTCCTTTTGCTTCTCTGTGAGGATCAACGGATTGTTATTATCCCAAAATATCTTATTAAAAGGGATGATTGACATTTTCCGGTAATCATCATAATTAACATCATAATCAAAACCGGGAATGATAAAGGGATCGTCGTAGTCATAAAAACAGAGCACCCCGTTGGTTGAAATCTCCCTTTGAATGACAGACGGCATCGTTAAATCCGCATTATCCCTGACACTTTTATAACTGACATGGTAGCTGAAATTTATATGATCGGGCGCAATGAAAGAACCATCATTTTTAAATGTCTGGCTGATCTTCATATCCACATTATTGATGCGATCAACCTTAAAGATAGGCACAAAAGGATGACGTGCAGCGTTGTTGATCGTCAGATCAATTTTCACCAGGGCAAAGGTTTTTCTGTCAATCCACATTTCCCCAGAGAAGTGATTACGGATCTCCTCCCATGGCTGAAAACCAATATGGTAAATACCGTTTTCGCCGGGTTCCATGGATAGCCTGAATACCTTTTTAAGCCCCTTTTTGGCGAATTGCAAGGGGATGGACGGGTAATCGGGATCCTGACGTACCAGGTCAACCTGGCTGATGGCCTTCGAAGAGTTCAGGGTTAGGAAATACCGCTGATCGAGCTCTGCCAATCCGATCCTGCCGTTTCTGAACAGCAATTTCTTAATGGATAATCCCTCAATATAACCGTTATAATAGCACTCCAGCATTTCGATCGGCTGTTCCTCTGTTTGGGTTTCGATGCCATAATACACCTTTGCCACCTGGTAATGTTTATTCTTTAGGATGTTCTTCCTGCACTTTTCGAGGATATCGTAGAGGTATTCATTGTCGGCATGAACTGTTAATTCTTCCAGTTGGATACCAGTTCGTTCCAGGAGTACCGTTTTTTTCCGAAATACCTGGGATGAAGCCACCTCCAGGGGCTTATACCCCACATAAGAGAAAAGCAGCGTGTCGGTATGTAAATGGACGGTTATTCCAAAGGTCCCCTCGCTGTTGGTAATGGCTCCTTTTCCGGTACCTTTCACGGAGATGCTGCACCAGGGTAGTTCTTCATTTGTCTCTGCATCCTTAACCGATCCCTGGATAACGGTTTGGGAAAAGGAACAGAAGGAAAAAACAGACCAAATGGAAACCAGGCCAATGATCTTCATTCTTCGGTAACACTTCAGGGTGTCTGTCATCGGATGTCGCATTTCAATAATTTCCAGTTTTCATTGTTCCCGCCCTCTTTACACAAGAAAAAGGCTTCGTTTTTATAGATTTTAATTTTTTCGGGGAAGGGGAAAGGAATGATGGTAGCAACACCCAGCTTCCCCGTTTTGAGATCGATCCTCCTGATCATTACCATCCCGCTTCTCAGGAACATGGTATACAAAGCGTGGGATGCTTCGTCGACCAGTATCTTTGTTCCCCAACGCCAGCCGTCATTTTCGGCACGATCACTCATTGTCAACGGGTTGATACCGGTGGAGCCCTTGTGAAAACTAATGGGAGCGACAGAAATCACCTTGCCGTCGGGATCGAGCATTTCGAGAAGGTCGCTCCCGAAGTTGAAGAAGGCTATCGTGTCTTCGTTGTGTTTAAAGAGCGGGTAGATCATGTTGAAGAATTCAAACTGGTGGGCCCTGGCTTCGTTTTTACCATACGCCCCTCCTTCGATCAAAGATTTTGAAAAGTCAAACCTGTCCTCGCTTTCTATATCATCCTCCGGAAAAGCATAAGTCCCGATGGCGCCGTTCCACCTGAGGTAGAATAACATGTCATCCCGGTATTCCGATATCTTTTTGTCATTCAGGCAATTCCGAATGTAGCGCTTTCCGCCATCCTTGCTGTAGTAGGCAATGGAGGTTCCAAATCCGTTCAAAACCTTCTCCTGGAAATAGAGGCGTCCGGAAATCCTGAACAAGTATGGCATGACATATTTTTCCAGCGAATCGGTGGAAACCGGGTGTAAAAAATCAAGGCTTTGATGCTCCGGATTGTAGTAGCACTGGTATGTCTGTCCGGATTTTGCATAATAATGAACATTGGAAAGAAAATCCCGGCGGAGCATTTCCGGCGGAAGCTCAGGCAGATCGGATACTGCCAATGTATCTCCTGTCCGGCTGAGCAGCACCATCCCTGCACTTTTTGCCACATTGCGAAAAACAAGAAGAAGAACATGGTCATCCATCATTTCATAATCGAGCACAGAATAAGTTTTATCCTCATACACAGCGGAATGGCTGACCGGCGATATTTCCACCTCCTTCAGCACATAGGTGACAGGACGAAGGAATATTCTGAGCGGTTTGGCAGATTTCTCTATGATGTCGTACACGGCCCGTTCATAGCCAATGCAACTGACAACAATGGTGACAGGAAGTTTGGAAAGTACCAACGTAAAGTTCCCATCTTTATCGGTCGGAGTGCCCTGTCTTGTGCTGTAAATCCTGATATTGGCATCGGGAACAATCTGAGAGGTGAGTTCGTTCCTCACCGTTCCTTTGATTTGGATCGTCTGTGCCAGGCAGAACTGATGTGTAAATATGAAGATCAGGCTCAGGACCAGGCCTTGCACGCAGGTAATACCATCTGTTTTCTTCATTGAATTCTTGCGTTGGAATGGTCTTCGAAAGTTACGCTAGTTTAAATTAAAATACAACAGGCAAACTTTTGCTGACCCGCATGCATATTTTATACTAAATTTGATCTGTAGCAAACCTGTTTTAGCGCAGTTGGTAAGGCAAGCGTTTATGATGAAATTAAAAATCAGACAAATGAAGATTTCTCTTTTATTTTTTTTTACCGCGCTAACATTATTGGTAAGCGCCCAAAACAACATTCAATACGTAAATGTTTTTATTGGAACTGACGGAACCGGGCATACATTTCCGGGTCCATCAATGCCTTTCGGGATGGTTCAGCCCGGACCGGATAACCGGGAACAGGGATGGAACCACACCAGCGGATACCAGTATCAGGACAGCATAATCCTGGGTTTCTCCCAAACCCGGTTCAGTGGAACCGGCATCAACGAAATGGGTGATGTGTTGTTGCTTCCATTTGTTGATCATCCGAATGAAATTCAGAAAAACAGATATTTCAAAGATTCCGAAACCGCCGGTGCCGGATATTATTCCGTTGTAAAAAAAGACGGGGTTAAAGTTGAACTGACCTGCTCTGAACGAGTAGCATTTCATCGTTATAGCTTTCCTGCAGCAGAAGCCAGCGTACTGGCAGATTTTCAGCATGGACTGCGTTTCCTGACCGACAGCCTGGTGTTGGAATCGGAAGTGAAAATTGAAGACCATCAAACCATTTCAGGCTATTGCCATACAAAAAACTGGGTGGATCGAAAGTATTTTTTCGTCCTGAAATTTGACCAGCCTTTCATCCAGTCAAAAGAACTTCCGAAAGCTAAATACGACAAAGCGCCAAAGTTTTTGCTGAGCTTTCATCCCGGTAAATCGAAAATGCTTCAGGTCAAAATAGCGCTTTCAACTGTAAGTGTTGCCGGAGCCAAACTCAACCTCCAAACCGAAATGCCTGGCTGGAATTTCGATCAGGTAAGGCAAAACTGCGAAAAAGCGTGGAATAATTACCTGGGTCGCATAGACATTGAGGCTGATACCAGGCAGAAGGAACTATTCTATACTTCGCTCTACCACTTCTTTCTACAGCCTTCAAACATTGCCGATGTGGATGGAAAATACCGGGGGGCTAATGATAAAATCGGACAAGCGCCCAATAACGAATATTACTCGACACTTTCAATCTGGGATATATATCGGGGTGCATTTCCATTGCTTCAAATCATAGCCCCTGAAAAAATTAACGGCATTGTCAATTCAATATTACTGCACCATAAAGCCGCTGGTTTTCTGCCCATTTGGACAGCCTGGGGACAGGATAATTATTGTATGATTGGCAACCACGCCATCCCGATGATTCTCTCTGCATTCAATGATGGATTCATAGGTTTTGATAAAAAGGAAGCACTGCAAGCCATCATAGAAACTTCCACCAAAAACCACATAAATTCCGACTGGGATACGTATAATAAATATGGCTATTATCCATTTGATGTATTGGATAACGAAGCAGTTTCACACACCCTTGAAAGCGGATATGACGACTGGTGCGTGGCCGAAATGGCATCAAAAATGGGCGATCGGGAAACAGCAGAATCATTTTACAAACGGGCCGGTTACTACAAAAATATCTTCGACCCGGAAACTAAATTATTTCGCGGAAAAGATACCAAAGGCCAATGGAGAACTCCGTTTGATCCTTTGACGGCCACGTCGCCCATGAATAATCCGGGTGATTACACCGAAGCCAATGCCTGGCAATATTTCTGGACTCCGGCACAATTCGACATCAACGGAATAATAAAGCTATTGGGTGGAAAGGACGCTTTTACCCGCCAGCTCAACGATTTCTTTACCATCGAAACAAAAAATCCGAACAAATTTCTGGGGCAGGAAGCCATGATCGGGCAGTATGCGCATGGGAATGAACCGGGCCACCATATTTTGTACTTGTATGCCTACTCCAATGAGCCAAAAACCGGACAGAAATACATACACCGCGTAATCAACGAGTTCCACAACAATACACCAAACGGAATGATTGGCAATGACGATTGCGGTCAGATGTCGGCCTGGTACATTCTCTCCGGTTTAGGATTTTATCCCGTAAATCCGAGCAGTGGTGAGTTTGTGCTGGGAGCGCCGCAATTAAAGAAGGCAACCCTTCACCTGGCTCACCGCAAAGATTTCAGCATCAAAGCGGAAAACATTTCTGCTGAGAACATCTGTTCTGAAAGAGTATTTCTGAACGGAAAGTTGATAACCAGACCATTTGTCACTTATCAGGAAATCATGGATGGAGGAAAATTGATTTTTGAAATGACGAGCAAATAAGTCCATCATCGGGAGTATAATTGTGCCTAATCATAAAATCATCTTGTTATTTTGGTAAAAAAGCCAATTATTTTCGTGCAGTAAAAAACACCCTCCAAAAATTAAAAAGTGTTTCCGAAAAAAAATGTGTTGTATCTTTGCATCAACAGTACCCGCCTTGCATACCATCAGAACTATAGGCGGGTCTTTTTTTTTATATGCAAGTCATCTTTTATTGCTAATCAAACAAGCTTTAGTAACAGTCGAATATACGGTTAAATATGCCCTACCAAAGACCATATGAAACTCCATGAGAAAAGGAGTACAAGGATCCTCTCTATTATGAGATGGGGAGTTCCGTTCTGAAAAATAAATTGGGAATTACCGATACTCAGAAAGCTGCTGAGGAAGAAACAATTGGGTTCATTCATGCCCAGGTCCTTTTTTCTAATAAATTGACAAAGAAAACAAAGTTCAACTCGACGTATATTCAAGCAATCCACCGATCTGCCTTGGGTCATTTATATCCTTTTGCCGGAATTTACCGAAATGTGAACCTTTCGAGAGCGGGCCACCATTTCCTGCCATTTAATTTTATCCACAGGGGAATGAGTTATCTTGAAACTGAATTGTTGACTAAGTTACCTATTGATTATGAAGATACAGCAAGGTTAATTGAAGATATTGCTATTGTGCATTGTGAACTCATCCATATCCATCCATTTCGGGAAGGAAATGGAAGAACATCAAGGATTTTTGCTGATTTAATGGCTAACAGAGCAGGGTATCCGTCACTCCAATTAGATAAATTCAGAAAAGATAATTATTCGGCTTACATTGAGGCTTTGAACAAAGGAGATAACAAGGATTATTCGGAGATGATAGAAATTATCGGGAATTTGTTTCCAGCTTCTTAAGGGCTTCTTTTTTAATATGGGCCTCTGTTTTTTTATCAAACCGGATTCCTTCAATTTTCGCAGATGCAATGGCATTGCTGAAAATGGTGTCGAATGATGGTTTATTGACAGGCCTTGATTTCATATTACAAAGATAGCGAAATCCGTTTATATTCCGTTCATATTGGCGGCTTTTTCGTTTAAATCCATCAATTTTTTCATAAGCAACTGTAAAATACTCCACCCTCCCCTTTTACATCCCTTGAAGACCGCACAAACTTAACAATCACCTGTGGATTAATTTGCCCCTGATGATATTCACACCATGCGATCATCTTCTTTATTACCTACCGGTCATGAGTTTGTATTTGGCATATTTGCTCCTGAACTGGCACCGGGCATCGGCAAGATTGTCCTTCGCCTGCTGGGCTACTGCCTGCGCTTCAAGTAAGTCGGAAATACTGATGATTCCAGCTTTGTAATAAAATCCTCATGCCGAACCCTGAAATAGCACTGAAACCGGGTATGGTTTGCGATGTGAAAATGGTAACAGACATGGAAAAAGAATTGGTCCTGTTTCCTTACCAGTGTGTATCGAAGTATCTTTCATAATTAAATACTGAACGATGGGTATGTGAAAGTAAATATTTTTTGGTAGCTCCAATAAATCAATTTCAGAATTTCTACTTTTTATACCCCAATCCCACCAATCGCCCGATAATCACGGCAATGTAAAAAGTACCAAATACAGTTTCGAATATCGCAAGGATCCGGGGGACTTTCATCATGGGTTGAATATCTCCATAGCCAGTTGTTGTAAGGGTAATAAAACTGTAGTAAATCAAATCGAATTGATTATTGGGCATTTCATTCGATAAATTACTGAATGCCAATGGATGATGCTGTGCATAAAAACAATAAAAATAGCCAAATGACAGTCCAACCAGCAGATAGATGCTAATGGCGTTGCCAATTTCAGATAACGATAACGGCTGCACCTTCATTAAATAATAGAACAATATCAATGCGAATGTTGTATTGATTGTACTGTAGCACAGAAATTTCAACCCGATAAAAAAAGCATTGTTGAACGTAAATGCAAGCACCTGGATGATGAATGATAATACCACGATCAACAAAATAAACCAGATCACCTCCCTGTGTGCAAACATAACCATCAAAGCGCCAACCGTGGATAACAACACCAGAATGGAAGAAAACAACCGGCCTGCCAGGCTCTCATCCAGGAAGGGATTGATGAAAATAACAATCACCAGGGATAACAGGAAGGCTGAACTTCTCAGGAACTCCGGGTGGAAAAGGTTTGATTTAATTTTAGTCATTGAAAAAAAAT
>JBAXFM010000109.1:0-15376 GCA_037139855.1 Bacteroidota bacterium | reverse complement strand
CAGCTCAAAACAAACTTCCTTTCAAACATGAGTCATGAACTTCGTACACCACTCAATTCTGTGATTGCCCTTACAGGCGTTCTCAACCGCCGGCTGGCAAAACTGATTCCCGAAGAGGAATACAGTTATTTAGAGGTTATCGAACGCAACGGTAAACACCTGCTCAGGCTTATCAACGACATTCTTGATATTTCACGCATCGAAGCCGGGAGAGAAGATATTGAAAATACAGCTTTCGATATGAACGGCCTTGTTGCGGAGCTTGTAAATATGATCCAGCCTCAGGCTCAACAAAAAAGCATCCAACTGGTGCATACCAACCGTGAAGCCGGTATACCTGTCACAAGTGATAAGGCCAAATGCAGGCATATTCTGCAAAACCTTATTGGCAATGCTGTAAAGTTTACTGATAAAGGCAAGGTGTCTGTGTCTGTAACAAAAAGCAACGATACCGTCATTATTTCCGTTACCGACACAGGTATCGGGATTTCTGAAAGCAATCAACTCCATATTTTCGACGAATTTCGCCAGGCCGACGGAAGCACTTCCCGCAGGTTTGGTGGCACCGGATTGGGGCTGGCCATTGCAAAAAAATATGCATTCCTGCTTGGAGGAAAAATTACGGTACACAGCAAGTCAGGCGAGGGTTCGGAATTCACACTCATCCTTCCTTTACGTTATATTGGCACGAATGAAAAAACCGAATCAGAACCCTATGCAGTTTTGCAACATTCGAAACAAAAGCCGCCAAACTTTCCCTCCGCCTTATCCGGTAAAACCATTTTATTGGTTGAAGATAGCGAACCGGCAATTATTCAGATAAAAGACATTCTGGAAGCAAGCGGATACCACCTTTTAATTGCACGCAACGGTGAGGAAGCGCTCGGAATTATTGCTCACACCATTCCCGACGCCATGCTTCTGGATCTGATGATGCCGGGAATTGATGGCTTTGAAGTACTTAAAAACCTGCGTGAAGCAGAACAAACGGCAAACATTCCCGTCCTGATCCTTACAGCAAAACATATCACAAAAGAAGAACTACAGTTTTTAACCCGAAACAACATTCACGAACTTATCCAGAAAGGGGATGTAAACCGAAATGATTTACTCAATGCTGTAACAACCATGATATTACCTAAAATAGAGGAACTCAAAAAACCGCATCAAAAACAAACTTTCCCTGCCGGTAAACCCAGGGTTTTGGTGGTTGAGGATAATCCCGACAACATGGTTACCGTTACAGCGCTGCTTGCTGATAATTATTCAGTTATAGAAGCTGTAAATGGTCATCAGGCGGTGGAGCATGCTCAAAAACACCATCCGGATCTCATTTTAATGGACATTGCCCTTCCAGGAATTGATGGTATTCAAGCATTTAAAACCATTCGTACATACGAAAAACTCAAGGATATTCCCATTATTGCACTTACAGCAAGCGCAATGACCTCCGACCGTGAAACCATCCTTGCTTATGGATTTGACGCTTACATTGCAAAACCAATCGACGAAATTATTTTTTTCAACATCCTCAACGAAACGCTGTATGGCAAGTGAAAAGATTAAAATTCTGGTTATCGATGACAACATTGATAATCATGTTACCATCAAAGCATTGATAAACGAAGCATTCCCCGGAACATTGACCATCTCTGCCCTCAGCGGCTCCCAGGGCATAGAAATGGCTCTTGTAAATGATCCTGATGTGATTCTGCTCGACATTATTATGCCCGAAATGGATGGATTTGAAGTTTGCCGGAGAATTAAAGCAGATAAAAACCTAAGCAACATACCCGTCGTATTTGTTACCTCACTCAAGGGCGAAAAGGAAACGCGCATCCGGGCTTTGGAAGCAGGAGCCGAAGCATTTCTGGCAAAACCCATTGACGAAATCGAACTCACGGCACAGATAAGGGCCATGTTGAAAATTAAAAATGCCAACATTGAAAAGCTCAATGAAAACAAACAACTCGCTTCGCTGGTTGAAGAACAGCTTCTCGAAATTAAAGAGACTCAGATTGCCACGCTGAACATGCTGGAAGATGTAACCAGGGAAAATGAAGCCAGGAAGAAAAGTGAAGAAGCGCTGATTAAAAGTGAGGAAAAATATAGAAATATTTTCGAGAACGTGCAGGATGTATTTTACCAGACGAACCTTAATGGTATTATTCTCGATATCAGTCCATCCATCAAAAATCTTTCAGGAATCAGCAGAGAGGAGCTTCTTGGCACCCCTGTTCATTCACTTTATCATAACCCTGAAGACAGGCAGATTCTGCTTGATGCTATTCAAAAAAATGGCGTGTTGAAAGATTTTGAATTACGGCTAAAGACGCAAACCGGCGAGGTAAATTATGTTTCGATAAATGCGCGGTTAATATACGATGTCAATCACAAGCCAACCCATATAGATGGCGCTTTGAGAGATATACATGATCGTAAGCTGGCCGAAAAGAAACTACTTGAATTAAATGAAGAATTGGATCTTCGTGTCAAACAACGAACGGCAGAACTCGAATCAGCGAATAAGGAACTTGAAACGTTTTCCTACTCTGTTTCCCATGATTTAAAAGCGCCTTTACGACATATCAATGGCTTTATCGGTCTTTTCCTCGAAAATAAATCAACTGAATTCAATGAGGATGAATTAGAATACCTGAAAAAAGTTACCGATGCTGCCACCGAAATGGCGCAGCTAATTGATGCATTGCTCTCATTTTCAAGGCTTAATTTAGCAGAATTGCGAAAAGTAAATATCAATTCAACTGATATGGTTCAGCAAATCATTAAGTTTTTTGACCCGGATATACAAAACCGAAAAATCACATTTAATGTAGCGCCTTTACCTGATATTAAAGGTGATGAAGGACTCATGCGACAGGTGTGGACCAACCTGATATCAAATGCCATCAAATATACCGGCAAAAAGCCCGAAGCAATCGTTGACATCGGTGGAAATGTAACTGAATCGGAAACAACATTTTTTATCAAAGATAACGGAGCAGGTTTTAATATGAAATATGCCGACAAATTATTTGGTGTTTTTCAACGGTTGCACAAAACCAGAGATTTTGAAGGAGTAGGGATTGGATTAGCCAATGTAAGTCGCATCGTCAGACGTCATGGGGGACAGTGCCGGGCAGAAAGTACACCCGATCAGGGGGCCACATTTTATTTCAGTTTACCAAATACACCTCATCCCCTGCCCCCTTCTCCTAAAGGAGAAGGGGAATTCCCTCTCCATTAGGAGAGGGTTAGGGCGAGGTTTTTGCGATTTATTAATAATAAACTACCAGTAAACATCAAATGGAAAACAAAATTTCTATATTGCATCTCGAGGATCAGGTTGCTGATTCTATTCTCATTAAATCAATGATTAGCAAATGGTTCAGTTCATTCGACTATCATTTTGTTGATGATGAAGCCAGTTTTGTTAAGGCGCTGGAAGAAAAAAAGATTGATGTTATTTTATCTGATTTTGAACTGCCTGATTATTCGGGATCAGATGCACTGCTTCTCGTTAGAAAACAGTACCCGCATATCCCGTTTATTTTCGTTACCGGTAAAATGGGAGAAGATTCAGCCATTGAATCTCTTTTGAACGGAGCTACCGACTATGTCATGAAATCTAAGCCTGAACGTCTGGTACCTGCAATTAAAAGAGTACTTTACGAAGCCGAGTTGCTCAAAGACCGGATTGCTTCTGACAAAGCATTGCGTGAAAGTGAAGAAAAATTCCGGAACCTGGTTGAAAACATCAGTGACGTCATATTTGAAGTGGACAAACAATGGCAGATTCAATATATCAGCCCTGTTATTGAGAAGATCATGGGATTCAAACCACAGGAACTGATTGGCGCCTATTTTATCAATATCGTTTATGAACCCGACAAAAATTCTTTTTCCGAAAGATTTTCAGAATTAAATGAAAAAGTTGAAACGGCCCAAGAATTCAGATGTACGACCAAAACAGGGGATATTTGCTGGGTGCGCACATCTGTCAAAGCCAATTTTGATGCAGATGGGTTCATAGGAGGAAGCGGGACATTAATCGATATTACAAAACGAAAGCAGAATGAGGAGGCATTGTTTAAAGAACAATACCTCATGGAAATTTTGATGAATATTATTCCAGATCATCTCTATTTTAAAGACTTAGATAGCAAATTTATCAGAATCAGCAAATCCAATAATCCTGCCTTCCGTATCACCGATTCGTCAGAAGCCATTGGAAAAACCGACTTCGACTTCTTCACCGAAGAACATGCACATGCTGCATACCTTGATGAACAGGAGATTATCAGAACCGGAAAGACCATGATCAAGGAAGAAAAGGAAACCTGGCCTGATGCTCCCGACACATGGGTTTTTTCAACGAAAATGCCTTTGCGCGACCTGGACGGAAATATTGTAGGCACATTTGGCATTTCGAGAGACATTACAGAGCGTAAACAATTTGAGGAGGAACTGCTTAAAGCAAAAGAAAAAGCAGAAGCCAGCGACCGGCTTAAAACCGTTTTTATGCGCAACATCTCACATGAAATCCGAACTCCGCTGAACGGTATTCTTGGATTTGGTCAGTTGATGTCGGAGCCCAATCTTTCGCAGGAGGAAAAAGAGGAATTCCTGATCATGGTGAATGAAAGCAGCGACCGGCTGATGAATACGGTTACCAACATTATGGAAAACTCGCTCATTGTATCGGGCAACCAGGAGGTACAGAAAAAAGAAATTATCCTTGACGCGTTGCTCGACGAAATCTACAATAAATTCAATAACCGCTGTGCGCAAAAGAGACTAACCTTTCTGATCCAAAAACAGAAAACGGTTGATGAACTGATTATTGATTCCGACCCTGAACTCTTAAACAAGGTTTTATATCACCTCATTGACAATGCCATTAAATATACCACGACTGGTTTTATTGCAGTCGGTTACAATCTCATGGCGAATCAAATTTTATTTTTCGTGAAAGATTCAGGGATAGGAATAAACCAGGATCAGCAACAACGAATTTTTGACCATTTTATCCAGGGAGACGATTCATACACACGCGATCAGGAAGGAAACGGACTTGGCCTCTCCATTGCCAAAGGATTAGTGGAACTGCTGGGAGGCCGCATTTGGGTGGAGTCGGTAAGAGGCGAAGGATCTTCGTTCTTTTTTACCATTCCGACGGAAATTACCGGCACTTTAAAAACAGATATTCAAACCATTACCGAAAGTGTAAAACTTAAACCACTTATCCTTATTGCTGATGATGAGGAGACAAACAGTCTCTTGCTTGAACGGATGCTTCGCAAAGAGGGACTTGACATGCTGGTGGTATCCGATGGACTCCAGACCGTGGAAGCATGCAAAAACAATCCTCTGATTTCCATGGTTTTAATGGACCTTAAGATGCCGGTTTTGGATGGATTTGAAGCAACAAAAATGATTAAAGCCTTCAGACCCGACCTTCCCATTATTGCCCTCAGCGCTTTTGCCCTGAGCGGCGACGAACGAAGAGCCCTGGCGGCAGGGTGTAATGAATATATGACCAAACCTTTAAGAAAAGATTTGGTTATGAGAAAATTAAGACAATACGGGGTTGTGGAGTAACAGCCAAATTACCTCATCCCCCGGCCCCTTCTCCCCAGGGAGAAGGGGAGAATTCCCTCTCCTTGAGGAGAGGGTTGAGGTGAGGTAAATAGGATTTAGGGATAAGTCATTTTCGTAATAAAAATCAATGAAAACCAAGTCATCAGAAATATTCTGTTTCACCATCGAAAAACAACTCTTTGCCATTCCACTTGCAACTGTTGATCAGGTTCTCATGGCTATGGCTGTAACGTCTGTTCCGAAATCGCCTCCGATTATTCATGGAATCATTGATTATCATGGCGTTGTAGTACCTGTTATTAATCTTCGGTTTAGGTTAAAGATGCCGGCCCGGCCTATACGTATCAATGATGTTTTTATCATTTCAGAAACTTCAAAGCGTACAATTGCGCTGGTAGCAGATGAAGCGAATGATGTGATGGTTCCCGATGTTAATGATATGACTTCTGCCAATGAACTGGATTCGGGTTTTGAACCTGCGGGAATTTTTCGCCGTGATGATGGAATTATTCTGATCTATGATATTGAGCATTTTCTCACAGCTCAGGAAGAAATTGAATTGCAGACAGCTATCGATAACAACCCCAATGAAAGTAAATAATATATGATTCCGGAGGAAATTCTTCATGAAATCAGAATGATGGTCTCAGGTGTTCTGGGATGGGATTTTCCGCCTAACCGCAGGAATGACCTTGTGCGTGGAATTGTTGCGACCGCCAGGGATTTTAGCGTAAAAGAAACACCGGAAGCCATTGCGACTTGGTTGTCTGAAATATCCTGGAATACCGGCGAGCTTGATGTTCTCACCTCCTACCTCACTGTTGGAGAAACTTATTTTTTTCGCGAAAAATCAGGTTTAGATATTTTTCAGAAACAAATCATTCCCGGCATCATAAATTCCCGGCAGGGAAAAGATCAATATATCCGGATATGGTGCGCCGGATGCTGTACCGGAGAAGAACCATATACCCTGGCAATCCTCCTGCGTGAGATCATCCCTGATATACAAAACTGGAAAATTACCATCCTGGCGACCGATATCAACCGTCATTTTCTGAAAAAAGCCCAAGCAGGAAGTTACACACAATGGTCATTTCGTGAGACTTCACAAATTATTAAAAATCAATATTTTTCCTACACCGGGAAAAACTGGGAGATCAACCCTGAAATTAAGAAGATGGTCACTTTCGCCTATCTTAACCTGGCAGAAGACTTATACCCTTCAACACTCACCAACACCCATAACATGGATGTAGTATTTTGCAGGAATGTACTGATGTATTTTACTTCACAGCAAATTAAACAGGCAACACGAAGGTTTTATAAATCAATTGTTGAGAAAGGGTGGCTGATTACTAGTGCTGTAGAACTGAATGATGACCATTTCTCTGATTTTGCCAGTATCAGATATGAGCAGGGCATTTTTTATCAAAAGGTTCCTAAAAAAAGTCAACCGGTGGTTTTTCCTGTTTCAAAAAGGGCGACCAGTATAGTTTCCAAACCCAGGAAGCCCGTTCTGGAACAATCGAAACACCTCACTGCTGAGATTGCTATCAGGAAAGAGGAAGTATCATCTTCCCGGCACGAAATTCAGATACTTTTTGATAAGGGACGATACCAGCATTGCATCGAAATGTGCCTGGTCCTGCTGGTGGAGAACCCCAGGGAGACAAAGGCTCTGACGATATTGGTAAAGTCATATGCAAATATGGGAAACCTCACTGAAGCGCGGAAGTGGGGAGAAAAATTGCTGCATCAGGATGGAACAGAAGCAGATTCCTATTACCTGGTAGCCACTATCCAGATGGAGGAAAATGATCCGGAATTGGCAGAATCAACCTTAAAACGGGCCTTGTACCTGGATCCACACCACCTGTTATCACACTTTCTGCTGGGAAGCATCATGAGCCGCCAGGGAAAAAAAAGAACTGCGGTCAAACATTTTCAAAATGTAAATGAACTATTGGAAAAATATCAGGAAAACGAGGTTGTGCCAGGCTCTGATGGATTAACTGCCGGCAGGATCAGGGAAATTGTTGGAACAATGACACAAAACACCAACCCCTTGCTTTAACATGGGGCTACAGAAACATATGAAAGACGAACAAACGATACTACAAACACGCGCAAAAAAAGTTGCCGGCTGGAAAGCAGATACAGCATCAGGTGGAGAATCAATGCTGGTTGTTGAATTTCAACTGATCCCCGAAAGATATTGCATTGAAAGCTCGTTTATCGCTGAAGTATTGCCACTCAAAGAGATAACGCCAATTCCCGGCGCTCCGGCTTTTATGATTGGCGTAATGAATGTACGGGGTAAAATTATCTCAGTAGTCAACCTTAAAACCTTCTTCAATCTGAAGGAAAAGGGAATCACAGAACTAAACAAAATTATCGTCATTAGAAAAAACCTGATGGAATTTGGCATCGTAACGGATGCGATCATAGGAACACGTGAAGTCATTGTTAATACTTTAAGCGCCCCGCCAGTCACCATCAGTGGAATTGGCGCTGAATATGTAAAGGGAGTTACACCAGATGGACTGATCCTTCTGGATATGGCCTCTATCATGAACAGTAAATCGCTCATCATAAACCAAAAATAACCAAATAATGAAAACAACCTCCTATTTTAGTACGCGTGCCAAGCTTGTTCTCAGTTTCGGTCTGATCATTCTGGCAACCCTGACTACAGTATTGGTATCATACCTGATCACAAACCACAATAAAAATACTCAGAACCAGATGATTCATTCATTTGAGGTTACCAGTTTACTTACCCAGATTCGTTCCGATGAGAACCGGGTTGCAGCGGTGACTTTTGAATTGTTTGTTGAACGGGATGCGGCAAAACGAGACACACTTTACAGGGAGATCAGGTTACAGGTTAGAGAAATTGAAGCCTCATGCGATGCCATAGAACAAAATCTCGTGAGCGAAAAGGAAGAATTGAATCTATTCAGGGAAATAATAAATCTGATGAAAGTTTACAGAGAAAACCGGCAATATTTGTTAAGCCTCATTCAGCAAGGTAAAATGGATGAAGCAACAACATTTACCATCAATACTCAAAAGCCGATGTACGAAAACATTCGTTCACAAATCATAACCCTTGAAGATAATCTAAAGGAGCGCACCAAAACAATTGTGAGTAGAGACAATTCTCTGGCCAGGATTGATTTTTTTATCCTGGTAATTATGGGAGCCGGAATGTTACTTCTTTTGATTATAATCCTGATATGGATTTTCAGGATGCTGCGTAAAATATTCTCTGAGATCACGACCGGCGTCAATATTTTAGGTACCTCAGCTACAGAAATCCTTACGACAGTTTCCGAAGTTTCAACAGGAGCCACAGAAACAGCTACATCTATTGCCGAAACAGCTACCACTGTTGAAGAGATCCGCCAAACAGCCATGATGGCAACTCAAACGGCACAATCAGTTTTGCTAAGTTCACAGCGGGCGGCCGAGTCGGCTGAAAACGGGAAGGAATCGGTTCTCCAAACCATTGAAGGGATGAAAAAGATTGACCAGCATATGAACCTGATTGCCGAAACAATTGTCAAACTTTCTGAGCAAAACCGATCCATCGGTGAAATTACATCGACTGTAAATGACATTGCCGACCAGTCAAATCTACTGGCAGTGAATGCGGCTATTGAAGCGGCGAAAGCAGGCGAACAAGGGCGTGGATTTGCCGTGGTTGCCCAGGAAATCCGCAGTTTGTCGGAACAATCAAAACAAGCAACAAGACAAGTAAAAGAGATTTTAAATGATGTCCAAAAGGCCGTAAATCAGGCAGTAATGGCAACAGAACAGGGATCGAAAGCGGTTGAAAATGGCAGCAATCTCGCTATGCAAAGTGGTGAGATGATCGAAAACCTGGCCGATAGTGTCAATGAAGCAGCACAATCCGTCATTCAGATTTCGACGTCCATCCAGCAACAAATGAATGGCATGGATCAAATCGTACCGGCTTTGGGGAATATCAAACAAGCCAGCGAACAAAATATTATTGGTATCAAACAAACGCAAAATGCAACTCAAAATCTTCAGGAACTTGGACTGAATTTGAAAAAAATCGTTGAAAAGTTCACCATTTAAATATGGCCATGGACAAAAAACAAGAAGCATTTCTTCTGGAATTGCTTGCCGACTTTAAAATCGAAGCGGCAGAGCATCATCAGGCCATTATCAATGGTCTGCTAGCGCTTGAAACGGCTCCTGAAGATACCATGCGCACACAATTGATCGAAACAACATTTCGTGAAATACATAGCATGAAAGGGGCGGCCAGGGCTGTAAATCAAATTGAAATTGAAAGGCTTTGCCAAACAATTGAAAGTGTTTTCCATCTTGCCAGGCAGGGAGACCTGGCTTTTTCTGCCACGATGTTTGATACCCTGTATAAAGCCGTTGACACATTGGGGGTGATGTTATCTGAGGTTGATTTAAAAGAAAAGAGTATTGGAGCCAACACCATCATGCAGTTGATGAAACGGTTGGAAACACTTCATCATGATTCTGGTACCGTAAAAAAAACAGCTTCTCCAGATTCTTTACCTGTCAAAGCGCCTGATGGTAAAGCAAATCTGCCGTTGACCAGTGTGGGAAATATTCATCAACCCAGACCTATAATACCGGCAGAACCCGTTGCGAACGAAAATACTGAACAGAAAGTATCTGCTGATACTGTACGGGTCGCAACTTCAAAATTAGGCCTTTTATTACGTGAGGCTGAAGAGTTTATTTCGGTCAAAGCGACCCTTGGATTTTATATCAGGGAACTACAAGACAAACAGGACAAGGAACTTTCAGCCATTGTTAAAGACATGGAGCAATTCCACCGTTCCATGTCGCGCATGATTGACGAATTGTTGCTTGACATTAAAACAACCTTGCTTTTTCCTTTCTCATCGCTTTTGGAGATCGTTCCAAAAATTGTACGTGACCTCGGCAAAACTTACAATAAAGAGATCCGGTTAACCATTTTTGGCGGCGAAATTGAAATTGACAGGAGAATATTAGAGGACATAAAAGATCCAATGATCCACCTGGTCAGGAACTGCATCGATCACGGCCTCGAAACAATGGATGCCCGGGTAAATGCAGGGAAAACCCCATGGGGCAACCTGGAAATTGCCATCAGGCAGGAACCTGGCAGGGATATTGAATTGCAGATTCACGATGATGGGGTGGGTATTGCCAGAGACAAGGTAATTCAGTCGTCGGTTAAATTGGGAATAGTTACAGCAGAGGCAGCCATGCGGATGACAGATAAAGAGGTATTCGCTTTGATTTTCAGGTCGGGAGTTTCAACAAGTCCGTTCATTACGGATATTTCAGGCAGAGGGCTTGGAATGGCGATTGTTGCAGAGAAAGTGACCAAACTTGGGGGAAGCATCGAAATGGATTCTACTCCCGGCCAGGGTACGACCTTCATCATAAATCTCCCGGTTACGCTTTCAGCCTTCAGGGGAATTCTGGTTCGGGTCAACCAGCAGTTATTCATCATTCCCACCAAGGCTGTAGAAAAAGCAATCAGGGTGTTTACGCAGGATATTAAAACGGTTGAGTCGAAAAGCTCCATTACGCATAACCTGGAGAGTATCGCTCTAGTCAACCTAAGCGATGTGCTTGGTCTTCCTTTGCAAAAAGCAAAGAAAAACGACGGGAGTCCGATGCCGGTTTTAATTCTCGCACTGGCCCGGAAGAAAATCGCCTTTATATTTGATGAAGTGCTTGGAGAGCATGAAGGAATGGTAAAAAATATGGGTCCTCAATTGGTTCATATCCGTAATATTGCAGGAGCTACCATTCTTGGAAACGGGCGTGTGATTCCCATTCTGAACGTTCAGGAGCTGATGGAATCGGCAGCACAGGTGGTGGTTCAACCCGCAGTAAGCATTGAAACACCGGATATGGAAGACGCAATCCCAGGCAAACCAAAATATATTCTGGTTGCCGAAGATTCGATAACATTACGTGCTTTGCTCAGAAACATCATCGAATCAGCCGGATATCGCGTTAAAACCGCTGTTGATGGCATGGAAGCATTTCAATTTTTGAAAAACGAAGCATTCGACTTGCTCGTATCCGATGTTGAGATGCCAAGAATGTCGGGCTTTGATCTGACCGCGAAAATCAGAAGTGATAAAAGACTGTCTGAAACACCTGTAATCCTTGTCACGGCTCTTGATTCGGCCGACGATCGCCAGCGCGGGATGGAAGCCGGCGCCAATGCCTATATTGTAAAAGGCAGTTTTGAACAAAGCAACCTGATTGAAACGATCAGGAGGTTGATATGACCCCACCCTAAATCCCTCCCCATACAGGGAGGGACTTCTCCCCCTTCCCTGTTTGGGGAAGGGGGTCAGGGGGAAAGGGGCTGACGGGAGAAGGAGTTAGGGGATGAGGCATTTTAGAGTTAACACAGTATAAACTGACAAACTGAGAATTTATGAAAGGCGCAATTGTAAACTGTTTAAAAGAAATGATCGTTTTTAAATTCGGTCAACAGGAATGGGAAGAAATCATGATCGCTTCGGGGCTGCAACCGAACAAGATTATCATGGCAACCAATGATTTTGATGATGAACAGGTTGTCGCCATGGTTCAGAATTCATGTAAGGTTTTGAATCAATCCTTAGAACAGGTTGCTGACTATTTCGGTGAATTCTGGATGACCTCTTATGCCGTAAGTGTTTATAAGCCCTACTTTGGAACCACTGCAACTGCGAAGGAATTCATGATCAAACTGAATGATATTCATGTCAAAGTAACTAAATATGTTCCAAACGCACACCCTCCGAAGTTTGAATATGAATGGAAAGATGACAATATGTTAATCCTGACCTATATTTCCCAAAGAGGTCTGATAGATTTTGTGGTGGGGTTGGCAAAGGGTGTTGGAATCTATTTTAATCAGAAATTATCTGTTCGTAAAATTTCTTCAACAAGGGTTGAGATATTATTCTTATAATGCTGAAAACCGGACAAATCATAAAGGTTTTAATCGTAGAAGACACCTTGGTTGGACAGGGTTTGCTGAAGGGGCTTTTAGCAGACGATCCGGCATTTGAAGTGGTGGGCATTGCCCATAATGGCAAGCAGGCAGTTGAATTTGTTGCCCGGAGTCTTCCCGATGTTGTAAGCATGGACATCTATATGCCCATCATGGATGGCGTTGAAGCTACCCGCCTGATTATGCAAAACACCCCGGTACCGATTGTGATTGTTAGCAGTTTTTACAATACTTCAGAAATTAAAATGTCCTTCAGTATCCTCGAAGCAGGCGCTTTAACCATCTTGCCAAGACCTTTTGGACCGGGACATCCCCAATACACCCAAACGGCCAGAAATTATCGGAACACGTTGAAAATGATGTCGACGGTGAAGGTGCAGGCAAGGAGGGCTGGCGCTTCGGCTCCGCTCAGCGCCCGGGGGCTGCCGGACACTGAGCGAAGTCGAAGTGTCAATGCTAAAATCATAGCAATTGGCGCATCTGCGGGAGGTCCTCAGGCCATTCAGGTTATTCTTAACCAACTTCCTCAAGATATTCCTGTACCAATTATGATCGTTCAACACATTGATGCTCATTTTGCAGAGGGATATGTTGACTGGTTAAACGCAACCTCTAACTTGCCGGTACACATCGCCTCCGATCGGAAGGTCATGCTTCCGGGGCATGTATATTTGCCTCCGGGGGATTTCCATCTTGGTTTGCACCAGGATGGCGTGATTGCCCTGTCTAAAAACCCTCCTGAAAAAAGCTTACGGCCAGCGGTCAGTTTTCTATTTCGGCAGGTGAACACCGTATATGGCAAAAATTCCATGTGTATTCTTTTGTCGGGGATGGGTACCGATGGAGCCATTGAACTAAAAATATTACGCGATACCGGGGCCTGCACCATTGCCCAGAATGAGCAAAGCGCACTGGTACATGGAATGCCAGGAGAAGCGATCCGGCTGGGAGGCGCCTCCATGGTACTTTCTCCCGACGAGATCGTTCATGAAATTATCAGAATGTCTAACATTAAAAATGCATGACCATGGAAACACCTTATCAGATTTCAATAGGCAGCGGCTATATCATGGCTGTGGAAGATTCAATGGTTCAGGCAAAGAAACTGAAAAATTTCTTAGACTGCAATGACCTGAAAAATGAATTTTTTACCAATGCAAATGATGCATATGCCGCAGCAATTAGTAATGCGCCGGCACTTGTGATCAGTGATATCGTGATGCCTGGCATGGATGGCTATGAATTTTGTTCGATACTTAAAGCGCACCCAACCTTAAAAGAGGTACCAGTCATTTTGCTCACTTCCCTGCGAGATCCGTTGGATATCATCAAAGGATTACAGGCAGGCGCTGATAATTTCATCACCAAACCTTATGAAGAGAAATATCTGCTGTCAAGAATCCACTATCTGCTCACAAATCGCGAACTAAGAGGTGACAACTCCTCTGATATGGTTATTGAAATTATGTTCAGGGGAGACAAATACCAGATCAACTCCGAGAAAAAACAAATACTGGATCTGCTGTTATCAGTTTACGAAGCTGCGATTGAACGCAATGATCAGTTAATTTCAACGCAGGCTGAACTCCAGGCAGCCAATGAAAACCTGCAGGCAGCCAATCGCGATCTCGACGCATTCTCATCAACTGTATCGCACGATTTACGGTCACCACTCAACATAGTAGCCGGTTATACACAACTTTTGCAGGATGATTATTCGGAAAATCTGGATGACGAAGCAAAAGCGTACCTGGAAAGGATCCTGAAGTCAGCCTTTTCCATGTCAAAACTCATCGATGATCTACTGCAATTTTCCCGTTCCCAAAGAACGGAAATTAATGCGGAGACTGTTGATCTGAGTGCAATGGCTAATGAAATTTCATCAGACATCAACGAACGTGAAGTGGCTCGTCATACCGTGTTTAATATTCAAAAAGGATTATTCACGCAGGCAGACCCAAACCTAATGCAGGTCGCACTGAACAATCTGCTCGGAAACGCCTGGAAATATTCAGGTAAAGTAGAAAACCCGGTAGTTACCTTCGGCACAAAAAATTCTGGCAGGGAAACCATATTCTATATCAGGGACAATGGGGCTGGATTTGATATGACGAAAGCAGATAAACTGTTTAATCCCTTCCAACGGTTGCATACTAATAAGGAATTTGCCGGAACGGGGGTAGGTCTTGCCACGGTAAGAAGAATTATTGAAAGACATGGAGGCAGAATATGGGCAGAATCAGAACCCGGACAAGGAGCTACTTTCTATTTTACATTGTAAAACAAATATGAAAAAATATATTCTCGTTATTGCGCTGTTTTCGTTAATTTTCGCCGGGGCGCTTTTCTCATGGCAAACAGTTTCACTCGCTGATCGGGGGTTGCGTGATGACTTACTTTTAAAAACACGCATGGTAGCCCATGCATTAGACCTCCGGCAAATCAAGGCGCTTACCGGTACAAAAGCAGATCTCAACAGTCCGGATTATATAAGACTTAAAGAACAACTTACCGCCGTGCGAGCAGCCAACCCCCATTGCCGTTTTATCTATCTCATAGGACGCCGGGCAGGTGATACCGTATTTTTCTTTGTCGACAGTGAACCGGCCGGATCAAAGGATGAATCACCGGCTGGCCAGATTTATGAAGATGTTCCCTATAGATATCGCCTGGTTTTTCATACGGGTATTGCAGCTGCTGAAGGTCCGGCTACCGATCGCTGGGGTACATGGATCACAGGGTTGATTC
>JBAXFM010000108.1:0-15515 GCA_037139855.1 Bacteroidota bacterium | reverse complement strand
AACCCCTTGCGCTTAACAATAGGAGGGACACTATCGACTGACTTCTACTCTTTTTAACTAAAAAGGAGGCCCTATGCAAGCCCATGTCATTAGTGATCAGGAGTTAATCGGCAAGTATCTTGCCGGTCATGAATCCGCCCTAGAAAAACTCATTCTCCGTCACAAGAACCGCGTTTTCGCTTACGTCCTTATGGTTGTTAAGGATAAAGAGCTGGCTGAGGATTTGTTTCAGGATACTTTTATAAAGGTGATCAACACCTTTCGTTCCGGACAATATAAAGAGGAGGGCAAATTCATCCAATGGGTGATGCGCATTGCCCATAACCTCATTATCGATTACTTCCGCAAGGCAAAGAGAATCCCTATTGTTGAAAACAACGATGATTACGATATCTTCGACAAAGTCAGGATTCCTGTTGAATCGGTGGAGGAACAGATGATTACCGAGCAGATTCACCACGATGTAAAAAAACTCATCGACTATCTTCCCAAAGAACAAAAGGAGGTTTTAGTCATGCGTCACTACGGTGACATGAGTTTCAAGGATATTGCGGAAGTTACCAATGTGAGTATCAACACAGCGCTGGGTAGAATGCGGTATGCTTTGATCAACCTGCGCAAACTGGTGAAAGAGAAGGATGTCATCCTGACGGCGTAATAGCGAAATTTATTTTTCAACTGATAAAATATTGAGAAATATCTCTCGTTTTTTAGGTATGAATTACATTTTAAATCAAAATTCGGCCTATGAAGCGAACCGCTACATTTTATTCTTTGACACCAATTCAATCAAAGGTAAACGATCCTTCTGCTGATAAACGAAGGAGAAGAAAGGTAGTTTCTCCCAGCGAATCGGTGATCCGGAACCTGCTCAATTACTCGAAAGCGCTCACAGTGCTCAAAACAACTGAAACCGGATACATTAACCTGGTGATGAACTGAATAAAAAAACCCGCTTTCGGCGGGTTTTTTTTATGGAATCAAAATCAATATTAGAGACGTTGTTCCTTGATGCGTGCCTTCTTACCCTGCAATCCGCGAAGGTAGTAGATGCGTGCTCTACGCACAACACCGTGTTTGTTCACTTCGATTTTGTCGATAAAAGGAGAGGTGCATGGGAAAATACGCTCAACACCAATGTTTCCTGAAATTTTTCTGACGGTAAAGGTTTCAGTCAAACCTTTGCCTGCACGTTGCAAAACCACGCCCTGGAATGTCTGAATACGTTCTTTATTTCCTTCCTTGATCTTGTAATGGACGGTGATGGTGTCCCCGGCTTTGAAAGAAGGTAAATCATTCTTCTGAATCACTGTCTCTTCGACAAATTTCATTATTTCCGCTTTGTTCATGGCTTTCGTGTAATTATATCAGTTACTCACTAAAAAGTTTGCAAATATATGAGTTTTTTTTCAAATAAAATAAGGTTGCCTGAAAAAAACTATCCTAGGTTTACAAACAAGTCAGTTAACCGGTTTACCCGCTCGGCCAGGATCCGGATAAGGGATGCTGAAAGATTGGGCGACTCCTGAATAAGTTCTTTGATATCTTCAATCCGGTAAGCAAAAACATGGACATCGCCCAGGATTGCCTCGACTGTATTGGAGGATCGTTTTTCCTGATATAGCTGGTCAGATCCCAAAAAATCACCTTTCCCGGCAACCATGACGGTTCCCAGCCAACCGGATTTTGAATGACGGCTGATTTCCACATTTCCCCGTGTGATGATAAAAAAGTAAGGATTAGCTTCACCTTCCCAAAGAATTTCACTGTCGATCGTGTAATGCTGCTGGATCGCCAGTTTGGCGAGCTTCTGTATCTCGGCTTCATTCAGCGAAGTGAATAATGGGAATTCTTTAAGGTATTCAAACCGTTCCTTCAGCGCCTGTATAATCATCAGATTCAAGCTGGATACCCTCAGCGGTGGCCAGTGAAAACCGGTAAGTTTCAGTATGTAGTCGGTTTTATTGCTCAAAGCTTTGAATACAGTGGGTTCCTCTCCTGCAGGGGTCTCTTCAAGCCAGCCAAAATGAAGCAGAATTGCCTCAATAAACGGACGAAACTCCTCAACCGGGTAGTTTTCAATCAGCCGGTCGATAAACTGGCTGAACCTTACTTTATAGGTTCGCAAACCCAATTCAGACGAAGTAAGTGCCTCCGACAGTTTAACGATCTGTGAATTTTTAATATGGAAATTCTCATTTTGCAACAATTTGCAATTGTAAAGGTGGAGAATAGCCTTACTTACCTGGTCAACAAAGGAGAACTCTACCTCATCCATCTTGTCGGGAATAAATCCCAGGGTTACAAAACTGCGGACAATATGAAAAAATGCATTGTCGGCAATGTTTTCCTGTGAACGGCCTGTATGGGAATCAAAGGTGACGTTGCCAATGCGGTAAATGTTCACCATGAGTCCGTTGGATCGGGCGTCGTTCAGTTTCTTTTCAGCTTCCAGTTTCGTAACCAGGTAATGGAGATCGCTCCTCTGGCCTACATCAAGATCATCTTCGGTAAACAGGTTGATTTTTTTGCCTGAAATGGAGCCCATGCCAACAGACACCGTAGAAATCTGATGAAAATCCTTTTTTCTGCCGGTCAGGGCAAAGTCGATCAGGTTTTCAACCGACTTCACATTGCTGTTGTAAAACTCCTCATAATGACCGTAATGCTTCACCAGGGCCGCAGAATGGATGATGCAATCGATTTTTCCAGCAAGCCTGCTGTATGTTTCTTTGGACAATCCAAGGAAATCGGTGGAAAGATCGCCCGGTAGTACCTGAATACGTTCGTGGTATCTGGTGTAAAATTGGGTTCCAAAATAGTACTCTATTTTCCTGCTTAGCTTCTCTGTTGCATCCTTTTCATTGCCAGCCCTCACCGGAACGTAAATCAAACCAATCGTGGAAGTGAGCAGGTCACGCAACAGGTAAACCCCTAAAAACCCTGTTGCACCGGTTAACATAATGTGCTGGTAATTTCGCTTTTGCGAAAAATCCGCAGTTTCAAAGGTTTTATAGCGTGTTTCATAATTCCTCAGGGCTTTTTGCATCTCCTGCTCGTTTATTTCCGTTTCCGGGGATGAAATCATGGCAGGGATTGTTTCTTTGATCTCCTTAAGGCGGGTAAGTATATGGTCTTTGGCTGATTTTACATTCTTTGCCATCAGCGCCACCGTTTGATACAGGAATACATCATTCATTGTTACTTCGAAGTATTTCTGCAACTCGGCTACCAGTGCAACGGCCCGGATCGAATTTCCGCCCAGGTCGAAGAAATTGTCATTAACGCCAACGTGGGTTACATGCAGGACTTTGATGAATGTATCACGGATAATCAGCTCTGATTCAGTTCTCGGTTCAATGAATTCCACCCCTGTATAAACCGTATCGCCGCTTTTGGGCAATTTGTTCCTGTCAACTTTGCCGTTTGGAGTTAAAGGAATGATTTCCATGGGGATGAAATACGATGGAATCATATAGTCCGGAAGATATTCGGCGAGGAAGGTTTTCAACTCGTTCACCGGGATTTTTTCGTCAGAAACAAAGTAGGCACACAAATAGGCAATGCCGTTTTCATCCTGCTGCGGCAGAACAACCACATCCTTCAGACCCGGATGTTTCGAAAGTTTACTTTCAATCTCACCTAACTCAATCCGGTATCCCCGTATTTTTACCTGAAAATCAACTCTGCCAAGGAATTCAATGACACCTTCCGGCAGAAATTTCGCCAGGTCGCCGGTTTTATACATCCTTTGGCCAGGAATGAAAGGATCAGGTAAAAACCTTTCAGCGGTGATATCGGGACGGTTCAGGTAACCACGGGCCACCCCGTCTCCTGCGATGTACATCTCACCGGAAGCGCCCATCGGTACGTTATTCAGATACTTATCGAGAATATAAATACTGACATTGTCTCCCGGAATTCCGATCGGAACGGCAGGTCGTGTATCTTTTTCGGGATCAAACTGGTGGATCATGCAACCAACCACCGTTTCCGTTGGACCGTATTCATTGAAGATTTTCACATGGTGATTGAATTTTGATAGTATTTTATTGGCCACGACTGTGCGGAGTTCCTCTCCTCCAACAATAAATCTCCGGATGTTGGAGTGGCTGCAATCGATGTTGTCGAGCATTCCCAGGTGGGTGGGCGTTAATTTTACGAGGCCGACTTTGTTTTCTTCAACCAGTCGTTTAATGAGGGTGCTTTTATCGCCTCCGGCATACACCACGATGGAATTCCCGGATGCCAGCGGAGTGAAAATGGAAGTTACCGTTAAATCGAAGGATATGGACGAGTACAATGGGAAATCGATGGATTCCCCTTCAAGATAGACTTTTTTTGCCCAGGTGATATAGTTGACGAGTCCCTGGTGTGTGATCATCACCCCTTTGGGTTTACCTGTTGAACCTGAAGTATAGATAATGTAAACCAGGTCATCTGGTTTACCTGTTTTTTCAAGGTTTTTGGTATCACCTTCAAAAGTATGACCATGTTCAAGCACCATAATTTCTCCCTGGAAGGCGGTCGCCTTTTGCACTGCTTCTGGCGACACGATCAGGATTGGTGAATTGCTGTTTTCCAGTATGTAAGCAATCCGTTCCTCAGGGTATTCGGGGTCTATGGGCAGGTAGGCGCTTCCAGCTTTGATGATACCCAGGATGGCAATGATGAATTCAATGCTCTGTTCCATCATCACACCGATAACCTGGTTGGGCTGAACTCCTTTGCCACGCAGCAACCTTGCAAACCGGTTGGCATTTTCATTGAGATCCTGATAAGACATTGACCGGTTATCATGGTAAATGGCGGTTTTGTGGGGTATCAGGCTTACCTGTTCTTCAAAGAGTTCATAAATGGTGTGTTCCCGGGGGTAATCTATCCGGGTATTATTGTAATCTTCCAGCAAAAACTTCCTCTCACTGATATTGAGGATGTCAAAATCCTTGATATTTCTGCCGGCGCCGGATACAATTGCACGCAACAGGTTGACATAGTGGCTCCCAAAGTTAACAATGGTTGTCTCGGAAAAGAGTTCTTTTCTGTATTCCAGTTCCAGTCGGAGGCAGTCTCTTTTTTCGATGGCTTCTATGGTAAGATCGAACTTGGTGATGTTAAAAGTAAACTCAAAGAACTTGATGGTGACATCCTTTAACTGAATATCTTCAGGTTGCTGGCGATAGGCAAACATAACATCGAATAGTGGATTCCGACCTGAATTTCGTGCAATCCCCAGTTTTTCAACCAGCAGGTCAAGTTGGTAATCCTGGTTGTCATAAGCATCCAGTACCAGGCTTTTCATCCCTGCCAGGAACGCTTTGAAGGATGTTTCTCCTGTTGGCTGGGATCGAATTGGAAGTGTGTTGACAAACATCCCGATCATATGTTCAAGTTCAGGAATACTTCTGCCTGAAGAAGGAATACCTACTACAATGTCTTCCTGATTTGAATATTTTGACAGCAGGATTGAGTATGCCGAGAGCAAAACCATAAACAAGGTGGCTCCTTCCTCCTTTGCCAGGGCTCGCAGTCGGGTGGTTAGTTCCTGATCAACCTCAACGGCGAACCGGGCGCCATTGAATGACATGGTCGATCCGCGGGGGAAATCGGTTCCAAGATTGAGTGTCGGGATCTCATTGGCAAATTGCTGTGTCCAGTAAAGTTCCTGGTTTTTCACCAGGTCGCTTATTTCGATCTGCTTTTGCCACAAGGCATAATCGCGGTACTGAAGTTTGCGTGATGGAAGTTTTTTGCCCTTATAAATGCTCCATAATTCATCCATGAAAACATTGACTGACCAGCCGTCAAAAATAATATGGTGTACATCAAAAATGAAAAAGTGTTTCAGCTCGTCCGTTTTCACCAATCCGGCCCGGAATAATGGAGCATTCTGTAGGTCGAATGGCTTGATGAAATCGCTGATGACCTCAGAAATCTGATCTTCTCCCGCCTCTATAAAAAATCTTTTAATCCTCACCGTTGGATGCACAATCTGGACAGGTTCCCCGTTGACAATGTTAAACGAAGTACGGAATATTTCGTGCCGTGCAGCCATCACCTCAATGGCTTCACTGAGTCGGTTTGCATCGAGTTTTCCCTCAATTCTGATCACGATCGGGATGTTATAGGTGATCCCGATGTTTTCCATCTGGTTGACAATAAAGAGCCTTTGCTGGGCTGAGGCAACCGGATAATAAGGTTGGTTCGCCTGATGGGATATCTTTATATAATCCTGCCGGGTTGATTTGTCGATCAGGTTCGCGAGGTCATGGAGTATCTGGTTGTGAAAAATGTTCTGGAGTGACAGTTGGATGCCGAAATCCTTTTGAATCCGGGCTTGCAGTAGCGCTGCCTTAAGCGAATGTCCGCCAAGCATGAAAAAGTCATCGTTGGAACTTACCTGGTCAATTCCCAGTATTTGTTTCCACATGCCGGCGAGCGATTTCTCAGTTGCACCGGCTGGTGCAACAAATTCTTTGGTTTCATTCTGGCTGCGGTCGGGTTCGGGAAGATTTTTACGATCAATCTTACCGTTGGGCGTCAATGGCATTTTTTCGATCTGCATCAGGAAAGGAGGGATCATGTATTCAGGCAGGTCAATACCAAGTTGCTCCTTGATTTTAACAGGATCAACGGGGACATTTGATATAAAATAACCCGATAAAAATTTTCGGCCAGAAACATCTGTACGGTCAACTACCACCGCATCCGTAACATGTTCTATGTTTTTAATCGCTTGTTCAATCTCACCAAGTTCAACGCGAAACCCTCTGATCTTCACCTGCAGGTCAATTCTTCCCAGGTATTCAATATTGCCATCAGGCAACCAACGGCATAAATCGCCGGTCCGGTAAATTTTGTTGCCGGGAGAGAATGGATCTTCCACAAATTTCTCGGCAGTTAATTCCGGTTTGCCCAAATATCCATCGGCCAGCCCGATTCCGGCCACACACAATTCACCGGGAATTCCGATAGGTCTTAATTTGTTGTACTTATCGAGAATGTAAATACGGGTATTTCCGATGGGTTTCCCGATAGGAATGTTGTCGTAATATTTGTCAACGATAAACCACGTTGTACAATCTGCATATTCTGTAGGGCCATATCCATTCATGATGGTATAAGGGCGCTTTTTGAACGACCGGAGTTTTTCACCAGCAACATCAAGCCAGCGAAGAGATTTATTTTCAATATTATCAATAAACTGTTCCCCGAATTGTGTTGGCAGAAAACTTACGGTGATGTTGTGTATGTTGAAATATTCATTTAATTGCATAGGCGACATCCGGATATCGTCCGCAATGATATGCAGGGTTGCTCCTGAAATCAGCGTTGGGAAAATTTCCCAAACCGTTACATCGAAACCGAATGAAGCGAATTTGGTGGTGTTGTCTGTTTCGGTGAGTTGATGGATGCCCTGATGCCAAAGAACAAAATGGGCCAATGGCCAATGCGCCACCATCACCCCTTTGGGTTTACCGGTTGATCCGGAGGTATATATGACATAAATCAGATCTTCAGGATGGTTGACCGTTTCAGGATTTATGTCGCTCCCGGTGTAATTACCCTGATTGTCAAGATCGATAAAGAGTCCGGTAAAGCCTGACTTGTCCTGAAGATCCCGATGGGAAAGCAGTGCAAATGATCGGCTGTCGTCAAGCATGTATTGAATCCGTTCCGTGGGGTAGGCCACATCAACCGGCACATAGGCGCACCCTGCTTTTATAGCGGCCATCACGGCAATAATCATTTCGGGCGAACGATTGGCCAATATTCCGACGATGGTTCCTGGCTTAGCGCCCAGGGCTATAATCTTGCGGGCCAGTTGATTTGACTTTTGATTCAGCTCTTTGTATGTAAGCTTCCTGTTTTGGAATACCACGGCTGTCTTTTCAGGAGTTCTGGCTACCTGATCTTCGAAGAGATCTTTAACAAAAAGAGGTTTTTGAAAAGCAAGTTCCGTATTGTTGAATTGAATCAGCAGTTTCTCTTTTTCTTCTTCAGAAACCAACTCGATCTGATGGATCATCTGACCAGGATCTATCAAAGCCAAATCCAGAATTGTTGACAACGCAGTAAAGATCTGTCCTATGTTTTCTTCCTCAAAGAGTTCAGCGTGATAATCAAACTGTAGTTCAAGAATTCCGTGTGCATCCTTCCCGGAAGGATTAATGTGTATGGTAAGCGGGCTTGGTTCAAAACCGGGGAAAAGATATTCCAGTTTTGTTGATTCATCGGATAAATTTGGATGCCCAACCAGTAAAATGTTGAGGAGCCATGAGGTATCCATGCCGGTTTTTTCCCGCAGTTCTACAATCAGCTGATCAAGTGGATACCGTGAATAGTTCTTTACGACATTGTTCAATTCCTTACCGGCTAGCTCCACGAGTGTGGCAAAGGTCATTTCCTTGTCAAGCTTTATCCTTAAAGGAAAAGTACTCACAAACATGCCGGTCATTTGTTTCTGCTGTGCCGATTCACGACCATGGTTAACGGTTGCGAAAACAACATCATCGAGGGTGGTAATCCGGTTAATATATACAGATAAGGCTGAAAGAATTAATTTAAAGGCCGATGTGTGATGCTCCTTACAATATTCATGCATTTTTAACCGTACATGAGGAGCGAAAGTCAGTCGTTTGGTTTTCGCCCGGATGCTTTCAGTTTTGTTCTTGCTGAAGGGTAAGATGATCTCTTCGGGTAGTGGCAGGAGGTTTTCATGCCAGAATTTCCGGTCCGATTCGCATTCAGCCGAAGATAGATAGGCTGCCTCGTCGTTGAGGTATTCAAGGTAGGACGGATTCTTAATTTCCGGGAGTGTTTCTCCCTTGATCAGTGCCCGGTAGCTCTCCTCAATCGATTTCACAACGAGGTCGATGGTCCAACCATCGGAAATGATGTGATGAATTTTGAAGAAGTAGCCCCATTCGGTATCGCTAAACCTTACCAGCGCGAAATAAAAAAGGTCATGGTCCATCAGCGTAAAGGGTTCCCTGGTTTGCGATTCCAGCCATTCATTTAACCTGGCGCTTCCGCCAGGTCCGGAAAAGTCATATTGATCAAATTCCATTTTCCGGTAATCAGATATGTATTGCCGGGTTTCAATCAATCCTGATTGTTCTGACTGATGCAGTCGGGTACGCAACCCGTCATTCAGCCTGATGACCCTTTGAATGGCTTGCGAAACCAGTTCGTTGTCGGGCTCTTCGGGGTAGATTACCGTAAAAGAAAGGTTGGCAAAGGCAGTGTTGAGATGGATCATCTCGGTGTACCATATCCTCCGCTGCGCATGGCTGAGGGGATAAAGAGAAAATGGCTGATTCTTTGTCATACAAGCGGTTGTTAGGTTGACAAGGTGAGTTTACTTTTTTCTTTTGATATCAACACGGCAATAAAGCCAAGAAATGCAAGGATAATTCCAAAAACGGAAGCATGCATAAACCCTGTAATAAGCATGTCGGGCGGGAGGTTTTCAGGAGCCATTGATCTCGTTGATGCCGGAAATCCGGACGAAAAGAAAATCTCAAAAAAATTGATGCCCATGGATGCCCCCAGGTAGGTAACGGCAGAAAGGAGAGCTGTAAACATTCCCTCCACTCCCGGGGTGGCATGGCTCATAACCAGGGCGGTGTTTGCTGTGAAAAAGAGGGCCAGTCCAACGCCGAACAGCAGGAAGGAAAAAATGACCAGGTAGTAACTGGTCAGCAAATCGAATCTGACAAAAATAAAGGTGGAAGCAATCAGGAATGCCAGGGCGAACAGACTCACCAACCGAGGACTTCGCTTATCGCAAAAATAGCCGGAAACCGGACTAATCAGGATACTGACGATTGGAAAAGTCATGAGCAGGAATCCGGTTTTTGCCGGATCAAGGTGACGCACAAAATCGAAGAAAAAAGGGAAGAGGAAATTAAAACCCATCAGGATCATCACCACAATTACCGCGGTGGCATAACCAAATAAAACATGTTTATTTTCCAGGAGATGGATATTCAAAAGGGGAGAAGCACATCGTTTTTCGCGAAAATAGAACAAAATCAGGAAAACGAATGCAAAAATGAATAAAGCGATCGATTTCCATGAAAGCCACCCGAAATCAGCCCCTGCGTTCAGGACAAGGAAGAGACTCAGAATCCCCAAAACGCTGAAAGCAGCCCCCGGAAAATCAAACCGGTCGTGGTTGTCGACAGGGACATGTTTTTTAGTCAAAACATACCGAATCATGACAATGGCAGCAATTCCGATGGGAAGGTTGATCAGGAATATCCATTTCCATGACAAATAATGGATCAGTAATCCGCCGATCGGCGCCCCGATGGCCATGCCGACGCCACCGAACACCGTGATTAACCCAAATGCCCGGCCGCGCATTTCGGAGGGAATGTACTTCAGGGCCACCGCTCCCCATGTAGCAAGGAACATGGCGCTACCCACCCCCTGGAAAAACCGGAAAAGGATCAGAAAGTTCAGGGTAGGAGCAAAGGCACACAAAACCGATGCCAGCGTAAATACCGCATATCCCATGGTGAATATCCGCTCTGAGCCTTTCAGGTCGCTCACCTTACCAAAAACCAGCAGCAGGCTGACCATCGCCAGCAGGTAAACCAGCACAACCCTTGAAACTTCACCGGTATCGGCATGAAAAATCTTGGTAAACTCGGGCAAAGCAATGTTGACAATGCTGGTGTCGAGGTTGGTCATGAAAATGGCGATGGCGATGACGACGATGGTAAGCGCAGGCCTGGGTTCTTCGGTACGGACTTTTTCCATGAGTACAGATTGTCTTCCAAAATTAATAAATTATTGGAAAGTGAAGTCAGAATCCGGTGTTTTCATTCAAAAGTCCCGGTCTTCTCTGCTTCGTCCGCTCTATCGATTGCTCATATTTCCATTTGGCAATTTCTTTGTCGTTTCCGGATAATAAAACATCGGGAACTGTGAGTCCGCGAAAGTCGTAAGGCCGGGTATAAACCGGGGGTGAAAGCAGACTGTCCTGGAAGGAATCTGAAAGAGCGGAGGTTTCATCATTGAGAACCCCCGGGATAATCCTCACGATGGCATCTGTGAGGATCATGGCGGCCAGTTCGCCACCCGACAATACATAGTCGCCTATAGAAACCTCACGGGTGATGAAATGTGTCCGGATGCGTTCATCGATGCCTTTGTAATGTCCGCAAAGTATTAAAAGATTCTGACAGGTCGAAAGCTGGTTGGTGATTCTCTGGTTCAGCAATTCTCCATCCGGGCTAAGGTAGATCACCTCGTCATAGGTCGTTTTGGATTTTAATTCTTCGATGCATTTCACCACCGGTTCAATCATCATCACCATGCCGGCTCCTCCGCCATAGGGATAATCATCAACGGTTTTATGCTTGTTTGCCGACCAGTCGCGGATATTGTGCAGGTTGATAACTACATGCCCCTTGGCCTGAGCGCGTTTCAGGATTGAATGGCTGAAGGGCCCATCAAACATCTCAGGAAATAAGGTTAAAATATCAACAACCATTTTGCTATTTCACAATTTTACATTTTGACTTAGCATTTTGCACTTTGCCATTTTCAAATTTCAACCTCCAGCCCATCATATGCCAACTGAATAAAACCAGGCAATTTCTTGTTAACCTCCTCATGCAATCCCACAAAATGGCTAAGATGGGTGAGAAAAGCCGCCTCCGGCTGCAATTTTTTCAATATATCCACTGCTTCGCCTACCGAAAAGTGGGAGACATGTTTGGAGTTGCGTAAGGCGTTTAACACCACCACCTTCGATCCCTCGATCTTCTTCAATTCAGCTTCGCTGATATAGCTTGCATCGGTAATATAGGTAAAATCGCCCACCCGGAATCCTGTTACAGGCAGTTTCTCATGAGTCACCTGAATAGGAATGAAATCAATCCCCATGATGGTGAATGGCTGGTTGTCAATAGGGTGGATGGTAAGCTGGGGAGCGCCAAAATACCGTGATTCGGAGAAAATGTAGGGAAATTCAATTCTGATAGCCTCCATCACACGGGGAGTTCCGTAGATATCAATCTTTTTGTTGAGCACGTAGTTGAAAGCCCTCACATCATCAAGTCCGGCAATGTGATCGCGGTGTTCGTGGGTGAAAATGACCGCATCGAGGTTCATCACCTTTTGCCGTAACATCTGATGGCGGAAATCGGGACCGCAATCAATCACAAATGTGAGCCCGTTTATTTCCAGCATCACCGAAGTACGCATCCGTTTATCCCGTTGATCTGTTGAAATACAAACAGGGCAATCACATGTAATTACTGGCACACCAATGGATGTTCCCGTTCCCAGGAAGGTGACTTTTAACCGGTCGTTGGGTTTTACTGGCATCAGAAAATAAGTTCATCAACCTGGTTGCGGTCGATGGTGAGTTGTTTTTTTAAATCATCTGTGGTAGTTAGGATGCGCTCTTCGCGGATCCGCTTGTGAAACAGCAGTGTGGCGATCTCCCCTTCAATACTACCGTAATTTTCCAAAAGATGTACTTCTACAAGTGTATCCAGCGGGGCACTTTCATTTTTCCGGATGAAACACATTGCCCGGGAAAAGCTGTCATCCCCGATCACTGTCACGGCATAAACACCATTGGGAGGCACCAGTTTGCAATCTTCCTCAATTCGCATGCTGTAGCAGGGAAAGCCAATCTCTTCAAGGGTTTCACTGCTTTTTCGCAGCAGTCCCATCATAATATACTGATGGTCGAGGTAGGCATTGGCTTTCTGGATGCTGCCGTCCTGAATGGCTTTCCTGATCTTGGTTGAACTCACCGATTCATTATGAATATCCTGTTCCGGAATCTCTTCTACCTCAAATCCATTGGCGTTTCCCAATTTTCTGAGTTCCTCATAGTCTCCTTCACGGTTATGTCCGAAATGATGGTTAAACCCGATGACGATCATCCGTGCATGCAACTTGTTCAGCAGGATATTCTTCACGAAATCAATGGAAGTAATTTTCGAAAATTCCAGTGTGAAGGTAACAATGATCAGGTTGTCGAGACCGGCTTTCTGAAGCAGATTTATTTTCTCCCGCTGCGAATTGATCAAAAACAACTCCTTGCCAGCCGTGTCGGGGTATAAAACTTTTCTGGGGTGCGGATGAAAAGTAATTAAGACTGTTTCCCCATTAATTTCAGCAGCAAGTTTTTTAAGACGCTGCAAAATTACCTTATGGCCGATATGAACGCCGTCAAATGACCCTGTCGTGACAACCGCATTACGGATTTCCCCAACATGATCGAAATCATAAAAAATTTTCACTTAGTTCTGTCTACTTAAAACGTTCATCATTTTTTTTCGCAAAAAAGGCGACCTTTTCCAGGGAAGTAATCATGTCATACTCCTCAAGATAAACATATGGAGGAACGTTCAATGGTTTGGGTGTGAAGTTCAGGATTCCCTTGATCCCCGCCAGAACCATCGTTTCGGCGATCTCAGGCGCCTGTTCGGATGATACTGCAATGATCCCGATAGAGATGTTGTTCTGCTTAATGATATCGGCCATCTGACTGATATGGTGACACGCAACCCCATCGTAAACCCTGTTTATTTTTTCGGGGTTGATATCGAATGCGGCGATGATGGCCAATTTTGACCGCTTACCTTTGAAATAACTGATGATCGCTTTTCCAAGGTTGCCAAGTCCAACCACGGCAACACGCTGCCCACGGTCGGAGTCAATGATCTTTCCGATCAATTCGATCAGTTCTTTGATGTCATAACCTTTCCGTAAATTTCCGGAATACCCGATCAGCATCAGGTCTCTTCTCACCTGCACCGGGGTAATATGAAGCATTTGCGCGATTTCGTGCGAAAAAACATGGGTCTTCTCTTTTGAAAGAATCATCAGTAATGCACGACGATACTGGCTTAACCGTTCAACGGTTTTGTGGGGTAAATTTTTTATGAACATGGTTTATCAATTGGAAGTCTGACATTAAATGTACTGCCCTGGTCCGGAATACTGCTGACTTCGATCTTTCCAGCGTAGTCGTCAATCAGTTTTTTAACGATGGAAAGTCCCAGTCCGCTTCCGGTTATATTTTTGGTTTTATCATTTTTAATCCGAACAAAATCGTCGAATATTTTTTCTAATTCAACAGGTGTCATGCCAATCCCGGTATCAACAACCCTGATGCCCATGCAGCCATCCTGCCTTTCGATGGTGAAGTCAACGGAACCCCCATCCTTGTTGTATTTTATGGCATTGGAGATGAGGTTGTTGAAAATTATTTCCATCTCCTCTGCATCAGCTTGCATCATAACAGCTCCATCATTATGCAGGATGAGTTTGACATCCCTTTGAATGGCATAGGGACGCATGGTATCCATGGCGGTTTTTGCCACCTCCGACAAGTCGACTTCGGTGATGTTTCTTTTGGCTTTTCCGGATTCAACACGTGTAAGATCAAGCAGATCAAGGATAAGGCTTCGCATCCCCTTGATACGGTCGAGCGACCGGTCAATCATGACATCATAATCCTCGAGTTTCGTGCCATTCTGACGTTCCCTGATCATCTTCAGGTAGCCTTCAATTGCATTCAGCGGGGCTTTTAGTTCGTGTGAGAGGACAGAAAGAAATGTAAATCTGATCTGTTTTCCGGTGTCCTGAAGCTTGTTGGTCATCTTCTTGAGAAATACACGCTTGGTGATATTCTCAATGGATGATTTTAATTCCTGCGGAGTGAAAGGTTTCGGGATAAAATCATAAGCGCCGTCGCTGGTGGCTTTCACGGCCAGTTCAAGGGAGGCATAGGATGTTATCATGACAACAATGATGCTTTTTTGCTTCTTTTTTATGTACTCAAGCACTTCAATTCCCTGTATCCCGGGGAGTTTATTGTCTAACAACAGGATATCTGGCTGGTTTGATTCAATAATCTCAATGCCGGCTTCACCTGTCGGGGCTTCAATAACTTCAAAATCAAAAGCTTCATCCATAAAAGGATAATCTACCCTGAAGTTACGTAAAATCCGTGAAACGCCGCTTCGGATACCGGGTTCATCATCGACGATGAGAATTTTTAGAGTTGACATAGTTTTATAAGACTTCAAAAATAAGCCGAAATTCCGTTAATATTACATTACTTGTTATTTTTTAACAGTAAATTTTCAATTTCTTCCTTTAACCGTTCAGTTCGGATCCCTTTGTCAAGAAAACGATCGGCTTTAATCCATTTCCGGTTGTTTTCATCGTTGATGTCGAAACTGATTCCGGTTTCAGCTGCAACACCTGTGGCAATAATGATGGGAACATCCGGATATTTCTTCTTCATCTTATAACACAGGATGAAACCACTGTCTTCATTTTCCATCATCAGGTCAAGAATTGCCAGATCGGGTTTGGTCCTCTCAAGCAAAACTTCAGCCTCTTTCTGGCCCTCAGCCGTGATGGTTTTATATCCGAAATTCTGGATTTTCGCCTGCAATTGAAACAGATAATCCTGGTCATCATCCACAATCAAAATTGTAATATTTCCCGGTTTCATGAAAAAGTGTTAA